>DATGXN010000379.1:0-60290 GCA_035298945.1 Chitinophagaceae bacterium
GACGACAAATATTTCTACAAGTACAAAGATCCCCTGCAGACAAAAAAAGGAAAGAAATAACTCTCACTTACCAAGAATAAGATCCGCTGCTTTCTCCCCGATCATGATACAGGCCGCGTTGGTGTTACCGGATACTATGGTCGGCATGATGGAAGCATCAGCCACTCTAAGACCCATGATACCATTTACCCTTAACTGATCATCCACTACTGCCATGTCATCATTACCCATCTTGCAGGTGCCCACAGGATGATAAAGCGTCTCCAGGCTTTTCCTGATATGTTCAGCCAGATGTTCGTCTGTGAATGGCTGTTGCGGTAAACAAACTCCTCTTGTTGAAAATGAATTCAAGGCAGGCGCACTCACGATCTCTATGGCCTTACGGATCCCTTTCAGCAACACATCCATATCGGCAGGATGGCTGAGCAGATTCGGCTGAATCAAGGGGGCAGATAAAGGATCATTACTCCTCAACGCCACATACCCCCTGCTTTGGGGCCTGATCACGATGGACAGTATGCTGAATCCATCCAGCTTGGGAAATGTGCCTATCTTATAAATATCTGTTGAATAGTCAGCCGCGATGCCCAGGGGCACAAAATGAAACTGCATATCCGGCCTGTCAAGGCCCGCATCGGTTTTGTAAAATGCATTGGCTTCAAGGGGGCTGTTACACAGGGGTCCCTTCTTGAAGAGCAGATGTTGCATCAGGGCCTTGATCTTGGGGAAAGGCTTCATGACGGTGTTCCCGGTTGGCACACTGGATTCACAACTCACACCACTCCAGGCATGATCCTGCAGGTTCTTTCCCACGCCAGGCAAATGCTTCTTCAATGCAATCCCCAGCTTCTCCAGTTCATTACGGTCTCCTATACCCGAAATCATCAGGATCTGGGGCGACTGGAATGCACCTCCGGAAACTATGATCTCTTTATTGCAGGTGACCGTCTCCGTTAGTTTTTTCCTGGTGATATACTCAACTCCTTTTGCCTCGCCGTTTTCAATGATGATCCTGGACACCTGGCAACCGGTTCTGATCGTAAGGTTTGTCCGGCCCAGGATGGGTTTCAGAAATGCCGCCGCAGTACTTTGCCTCACCCCGTTCCTGATCGTGAACTGCAACATATGGGAACCCAGTTGCTCCGCTCCATTATAATCGCCGTTCTCGGGGATCCCAGACTCAACACAGGCTTTGACAAACACTTTCCCCAGCTGAGAGGGCTCTTTGGCATAAGAAACATGCAGAGGGCCGCCCTGTCCATGATAAGTCCCGTTCAGATCTTCGTTATGCTCAGACTTCTTAAAATACGGCAACACATCATCATAACCCCAGCCCTTATTACCCAATGCTGCCCACTCATCGTAATCATACCTGCTGCCCCTGACATAGGCCATGGCATTGGTACTGCTTGAACCTCCCAATACTTTGCCCCGGGGAAGATAGATCCTCTTTCCATCAGCATGCTCCTGGGGCTCCGTCCAGAACTTCCAGTCCACACTGGATCCATGAAGATTTCCGTATGCGCCCGGAATATGAATTTCCGGCTTTTTATCAGGCTCCCCTGCTTCTAACAACAGTACAGAAATGCCGGGTTTGGCAGAAAGCCGGTTTGCGAGTACGCATCCCGAAGAACCGGCACCAATGATAATATAGTCAAAGCTCATGCTTAAATGTACTAAAACTCGGGTTCTATGATTGCCGTCAGTTGCAGATCTTTCGTTTGTTGGTAAATTTAAGCATGGCATATATTGACTATTACAAGATCCTGGGGGTGGACAAAAAAGCCAGCCAGGAAGAGATCAAAAAAGCATACCGCAAGCTTGCCAGGAAAATGCACCCGGATCTAAACCCGGACGATAAAGACGCGCATAAGAAATTCCAGCAGATCAATGAAGCCAACGAAGTACTTAGCGATCCTGACAAAAGAAAAAAATATGATCAGTACGGTGAGCATTGGCAGCATGCAGATGAAATAGAAAAGAACAAGGCCCGGCAAGATCAGTACCAGCAAAGCGGCGGTTTTTCGGGCGACATGAACGAAGGTGATTTCTCTGATTTTTTTGAATCGCTGTTCGGGAAACAAACACAGCAACATCGTGGCAGGAATGTAAAATTCAGGGGGCAGGATTTTAATGCGGAACTGGTACTCCTGTTAAAACTGGCCTATACCACTCACCAACAAACACTGGCTGTGAATGGAAAGAATATCCGGATCACGATCCCTGCGGGTGTTGAGAACGGGCAGATCATCAGGCTTAAAGGTCATGGCGGTCCTGGCGTGAATGGAGGACCCCAGGGAGATCTTTATATCACCTTTGTGATCGAGAAAGATCCTGTATTCAGAAGAGATGGTAATGACCTCCATACCGTTGTGGATCTTGATCTTTATACGGCCGTGCTGGGCGGGGAGATCTTGCTGGACACTTTCAGTGGAAAGATCAAATTGAAAGTCAATCCCGAAACACAGAACGGGACAAAGATCAGGCTCAAGGGCAAAGGATTTCCGGTATACAAGCATGAAGGTGTTTTTGGAGATCTCTATGTTACCTATCAGATCAAGATCCCAACCGGACTTACCGAAAAGCAAAAAGAACTGTTCACCCAATTATCCAAACTTTAATCAGCATTATGGAAAAGGATGAATTGATCAGGATGGAAAGTTTTTGCATGATCTACGAAATAGAACCTGCCTTCCTGCATTTGCTGGAAGAATCGGGGCTGGTGGAGATCGTGCATGAACAGGACGAAGAATATATTGCCACAACTGCATTGGAGCAACTGGAAAAATTCATGAGGTTGCATCATGACCTGGATATCAATGCCAATGGCCTTGAAGCCATCGCCTATCTATTACAAAAGATCAGTGATCTGCAAGATGAGATCAGCCGTTTGAAGAACCGGCTTAATTTATACGAGTAGAACGCAGGCTGACTGAGAAACGATCCTTTCGTAACTTCGCCGGGTAAATAGAGGCTATGAACGTTTTTTCAGACCCGCATATCAATATTTCCGACGAAAAAGACATTCCCGCTATTGTAGCATTGCTGAATATGTCGTATCGCGGCGAGCATTCCCGCAAGGGCTGGACTACTGAGGCCGACCTGATCGCCGGAGAAGTAAGAACTAACCCTGAGAACCTGGGAGATGTGATGAGGGAGCCGGGGAGTGTGATCTTGAAATACCAGGAGGATGGAAAAATACTTTCCTGTGTGAACCTGAAAAAACATGGAGACCGTGTCTACCTGGGCATGTTCAGTGTAGACCCTGAATTACAGGGAGGGGGAATTGGAAAGAAGATGTTGCAGGCGGCGGAAGAACATGCGGTACAGGTAGGCTGCCAGGCGATCTATATGTATGTGATCTCCGTGAGGCAGGAATTGATCGACTGGTATAAAAGGAAGGGCTATGTGGAAACAGGTGAGGTGGTTCCTTTTAAAGAAGACGGGCTTACAGGCACCCATAAAAGGTCTTTGGAATTCATGGTACTGGAAAAGAAGCTTTTGCGGGCCTGATAGGCCATTTCCCCGAAACATCGTACATTTGCTCCCCCCGGAGGAGTGCAGGAGTGGTTGAACTGGCACGCCTGGAAAGTGTGTATACTCGAAAGGGTATCAAGGGTTCGAATCCCTTCTCCTCCGCAGACAGACAAGCCCCGCAATGCGGGGTTTGCGATTTTGCAGCCCCCCCCTCCAGGGATCCCACAGGTAATCCCTCTACTTCGCAAATCAATGCAACTCCCTTAAGGAGGCTGCATTGATGAATATCGATTTCCGCCATCCCGTCAGCATATTCCAGTCCTATACAGGTTGTGTATCCACAGCAAGCACTTAATCTTTCTTCAAACCTAGCCGCTCCATCAAACTATCTTTCTTTGACTTTGAGACAGCAAGCTTTTCTCCATTACCTAAAACCACATAGCCCCCATCAGTTCTTAAATACTGAGATATATAAGAAACATTCACCAAGGAAGAATGATGAATACGCTGAAACAGATCAGAAGGTAGTAACTCCTCAATATCTCCCAGCGTCCTTGAGATCAGCATTGTTTTCTTACTATCGAGAAACACTTTTGTATAAGCCCCTTCAGCCTGGCAATATAAAATAGCAGACACCTTTACAAATTCATACCCTTCCCGTTGCGGCAAAGCAATTTTCTGATCAGCCGATGGCTGACTGATATTACGAAGAAGATTAGTGATATGATTAAAACTGCTGCCTTCATCCACTTTCATTTCCACTTTATGAACAGCCTCACTTAAATCATGCGCATCAATAGGTTTCAGTAAATAATCCACTGCACTTAATCGAAATGCTTTTGCCGCAAACTGGTCGTGTGCAGTTGTAAATATGATACTGAAATTAATTTCATCCAGCATTTCAAGCATTTCAAAACCATTCATCCATGGCATTTCGATATCAAGAAAGACGAGGTCAGGCTTTTCCCTTTTAATCACCATAATGCCTTCCTTTGCTGAATAACATACAGCTATCAGATCAACAGAAGGACAATGAGTTAGGAGATCATTTCTTAATGTTAAAGCATTCTGAGGCTCGTCATCTATGATTATTGATCGGAGCATACTAATTTAAATTAAATGTAAGTACAACAACGGTTCCTTTCGCGTTATCATCCTCATACTTGTCAATAATCTTTATTGAAGCATGAGAATCATTCAACTTCTTTTCAAGATCTATACGGGCCTGTGATAAACGAAGGCCTTGGGATTTATGAATGACCGAAGTAACTGGCTTATTCAGTTTTGAAAGCTCACGGCCAATTCCATCGTCATCTACCTCGCAAACTATAACATCTTTAAGTTGGGTAATACTTATATTTATCGTTCCTCCGTTCTTGGGCACAATCCCATGCCATATTGCGTTCTCAATAAACGGTTGAATAATTAATGCAGGTACCATAACAGATTTGAGATCAATACCAGGAACAATTTCAATATTATAGCACAACTTGCCATCCAGACGCATTGCTTCTAATTGTATATAAAGACGACAGGTTTCTATCTCATCAAATAAACTGATCTGTCGTTTATCAGAATTTTGAAATAGTGTTCTTATCAATTTCGAAAAGGTGGTAAGGTAATCAATTGCCTTGTGTTTCTCATCGCCTTGGATAAGAGACTTTATAGAATTAAGGCAATTAAAAATAAAGTGTGGATTCATTTGGGCACGAAGAGCTTTCGCCTCAAGTTCAAGCAATTCTTTATCCTGAATCGATCTTTGCTTTTCCGCTATCAACAATTCATTTTGGAGCTCACTTACTACAAACCAGGATTTTGACAGTTTCAATAATGAAGTAACAATAATATAAACCGCGAAAATAATTGCAGTCTGGAAAAAACTTAAATATGAAATGAAAAAATAATCAGGAAGAATCAGGTCTGACCACCCTGAAAAGAATTTTAAGTTAACCCAGGAAAACAAAACGATAAGGGAAAGAATCATCAACAAATACACCGTCCAGTTACTAGTTCTTCTAAACCAGGGAACCAACAGAAGTAGGTTAATATAAACGATAGGCAAAATAAATTGATGAAACAAGGCTGTATAAACGTAATCTATTTTCTCTGGCCTGCCGCCTATTTTAAATACGTTTGAAAACGCATAAAATGAAAGGACCCAGAAAAGAATATGCTGGATAAAACGGAGTGAAGGACTATTGATCCAAGATCTGCCAGTTAACATACATTACATTTTTCGTACAAGACTAATCGTATTGCCTCCTTTATACAGACTCTGATTACTACCATATCTTCTCAGGAAAAGCTCAAGCTCCCGGGAAGAAGCCGTGATTACAAATGTTCCAAACAAGGGATCATATTCATGTTTTATCTGCGCCTTACCGTTTAAAATAACTTCCTTGATATACTCCCCATTAAGAAAATAAAGTATCATAGAATTGTCGTTCCCCCATTCGATTTTTGCAATACTCGATGTAGCCAAACCTTCCACATGTGCTTCTTTTTCATTGTCATTTAAAACATCCTCCGGCTTAAGGTTAAGAAAATATTGATCTTCAATTTTCACTATCCCGCCAAGCCATGTATAAACCAGGTCTTCCTCCCGGAGTGAGATCACATAAAGCTTTGAATAAAAAATAGAATCCTTTTCAGTGTGTTTCCAGTCGTCTTTCAATTCTGCAAACATCTTCTTAAATTTACTGTCCATAAATTTCTGCACCCGAATGCTTTTTGAGTCTGAATTACTCCATAGTCCCTCCAAACGGCTATCAGTTATAATATTATCTGGTGTAATCAATGACTGCATAATTGTTAAGCAGGAAGATAAAGTGAACAAAATCGAAATCCCCATAACAAAAAGATACCTTCTCATAAACAAGATTTAATAGTCTCTAATGCGAATACAATAGGTGATATCACCTCCATATGCATCTGGATTATCACTATACTTAATGACAAATTGTTGCAGATCATCTGTTGAAGCTGTAATTAGCTTTCTCCCGTTCACTACCTCATATTGAATATTTATCTTATTGTCAGAAAGTAATTTTTCCAGAAAAGCCTGATCAAAGAGCCTAATTTCAAAATGATCATTGTCTTTAAAATCAAACCTGTAACTTTCATGAAGTTTGATATAATGATCTCTGTAAAGTTTGTTCACTTTTCTTTGCGAAGGCATCTCAGCAGGATAATAATCGAGATAATTGCATTTCCCTATTCTTGCAAGAAAGACAAAGTATTGACTTCGTATTTTCCCCATACTATCAATCTTGCTTACAAAATAACCTTTATCTGAAATTTCCCGGATGCCTGGTGGCAGTTCTGATTCTCTGTCCTCTGGGATTCTCTTAAATTCTATAAACCCGACATTCTTGGCTTTATCCAAGCTCTTCCAATATCCCAATAGACTTTCACTAAAAACTGTATCCTTTATATGGAAAATGGGATAAAGTGTTTGAAGGCAACTGCTAAAGAAAGAAAGGCTAAAAATTAAGAAAACTATTAGAACAAATCTTTTCATAAGCTCCTTTTTCCTTCTATAAATCTACTTAATCCAAATTCCCTAAATACTCCCCGAATGATAATTGCCCTCTTTGACTTAACAGTTTGCAGAAACAAGAAGACAGCAGGATAATAAAGGTTAAAAAAGAGCGATACTTCACTTTCCTAAACTAATCATTCAACCTGTCAATTGAAAACATCCAACTGTCAATCCAGTATTGCCACAGTAACCTTCGGTACCTAATTTTCTCAAAATTCAGTTTATAAAACTATCCACAGAAATAGTGAATACGGTCGAATTTAAATTTTGGTGACTTTATTCTCGTTCGTTGGACTATCTCTTATTCATTCGAAAAAAATGATAATCGAGAGCTTAAAGAAAAGTAAAAAGACTGTGATGCTTTGAATAAGTGCGGATCTGCAGCAAAATACAGGGTACACTCCCCGCTCTTTAATTATAGTAGTAAGACATAAAAGTAATTATAAAAAACTAAACCAAAAATCATGAGACACGATCTTTATTCCTCAAAAAAAAGAATATACCTGGCAATTCTTCTAATAATCATTGCTCCATGCATTTCGCTTTCACAAGGCTTCTCTTCACAAACAACCGAGCGGCTACAACATGTGATTGACAGTTTTCAGAATGACCCTGCCAATCCTTATATAGGAGGAATGTCGGCAGCCATAAAAGTGGATGGACTTGCCATCTGGCAAGGAGCTACTGGTTATGCTTCCAGAAATAAAGACGGAAATAATAATCTTCTGCAGGGGGGCACAGTTTTTGAAACATCTACTCTTTCACGTATGTACAGTGTCACAAAAACCTTCACTGCTGCATTGACATTGGAACTTGCAAAAGAAGGGGTTTTCAGTCTTCAAGATGCTGTTAGAAAATTCATCCCTTTCTTAAACACTATAAACCCGGAACTGAACAGTAATGTTACTATTCAACAGTTGCTTGCTCATGAAAGCGGCTACTCCAGTTATTCGGATGAACTAATGTTACAGATAGCGGTAGCGTATCAGCCCACTCATCGATGGACACCATTTGAGGCATTGAGTTTTGTTCATCAAGTAAGTGCTCCTGGTGCCGAACGCCGTTATTCGAATACAAATTATATTGTACTTGGAGCCATTATCGAAATAGTTACCGGCAAACCTTTGCAGAAACATTTCCGTGAGAGATTTCTTACACCACTTGCACTGAATTCTGTTTATTTTGACGCAAGGGAAACCCAACCGGTTGGAACAGTTTTAGCCTCACCACACGACAATATTAGTCCTTTTAACCCCATCTTTCAGTTGACAGGGCAGCCTACGTTTCCAGATGCTTATACTAATATTTCAGCTTTCCCTTTTACTGCCATCAGTACACTTGAATTTGCCAGCGGAGCACTTATTTCAAATATTGCAGATATGGCCGAATGGGGTAATTCTCTTTTTGGTGGCAGGGCAACCAGTGAATCAACTTTGGCTGAAATGATAAATTCAATTTCAGCTACTCCTGACGTGGACGGGGATTTTCTTGGCTATGGCGTTTTCAGAACAACTAGGATTAGCGCAACCGATGTTTTTATCGGCCATGATGGTAATGCTCCTGGCTATCGATCAGTTATGTTTTACCAACCCGATAGAAAAATGACAATAACCATTTTGACTAATTATAAAGGAGCACGGCTTTATGATGTTGCAAAAGCATTATTTGAAGCGTTGCCTCAATTTATTTGCGGCAATAAAAACAAAAAAGAAGATAAGATCATTGTTCGATACAATGGAAATAATCTTTGTGTAGATCGTAAAGCAGCAGACGAATTTATTAAAAAAGGAGCTTATCTCAGCAGTTTTGGATCAGAATACTTGACTGCAACAGCCAGAGCCGAATTACCGGGAAATAATACAGAATTGGTTCCAAGCCGGCAATTAATAAGTGTATATCCCAATCCGGCATCTGGAAATGTTTCAATTTCATTCACTACAACAGAAACAAGTAAGACAAAGCTTGAATTGTACGATATGAGCGGCAAACTTGTAAGAAATCTTTTTGAGGGTGTTTTGAATAACCATTCACGAAAACAACTGAACTTAAATGTTGAAAGCCTTCCTTCAGGTATATATATTGTAAGATTACATTTGGGAAACAAGATAGTTAGCCAAAACAGGATGGTTGTGGCAAATTAAATAAATACTTGTTGCAATTAAACACTGGTATATGCAATCTTTTCTTGCGTTAGTTTACGGGCATTAGACTGTATTAATTATATTTTGAAACATAATAGAAACCTCCCCGTTTGCGATTTATCTCAACTTTGGGCCTTAAACCACCCACCATGCACAAGCTCTTCCTGTTAACAGCCATTTCTGCCCTGATCATTTCCTGTAATTCAAACAGCAGCCCTGCGCCAGAAACAAAGGACACCACTGTGGCAGTTGTGACAGAAGAGGCTCCTGTCAACTTCTTATATCCCTCTGCCTATCCATCTGACTGGAAAATCGGCGATCCAAAAAATATCCTAAAAGTGCAGGAGCTGTATAAGATCATGCTCAGCGATTCCAACTACGAAGCCATGAAACCCTATTTTGCTGATACGGTCACCAATATAATGTTTGACAACAGGAAAATCAGATTGAGTGCTGAACAATTCATCAACAATGTAAAGCAGTTCAGGAAAGGGTATAAAACCCTTGATGAAGATTTTCGCAATTACGTCAGCCTCAGAAGTGACTCCCAGAATATCGATATGGTCATGCTCTGGCTGAAGGAAAAAGGTGTTCGCAGCAATGGTAAAGTAGATTCTTCCGGCTACCAGGAAACCTGGAGATTCAATAAAGACGGAAAGATCGACTACAGGAGCACCTACGTACGCTTCGATTTTTAATTCCCGTATAACTGCCTGCCTCCTCAGGGCAATGATCAAAGTCATAATTTCCGGCCCTTGCGAAATAATAGCTTTGATCTATGAGTAAAGCATCGCAGGTGGAGCTTCGGATCCCCGTAGGAGATGTGCATCTTTTCGGGAACCTGGCCATTCCCCAGGAGTGCAAAGGCATTGTGATATTCTCGCATGGCAGCGGCAGTAGCCGCCTCAGCCCCCGGAACCAGGCGGTGGCTCAATTTCTCAATGCAGGAAATTTTGGGACCCTGCTTTTTGATCTGCTCACGGCAGAAGAAGATCAGAATTACAACACCCGATTTGATATTGAACTGCTGACAGAACGGCTGACCGGAGTAACCAAATGGCTGAAAGATCTGCCCGGCGCGAAAAATTACAAGCTGGGTTATTTTGGCGCCAGCACCGGTGCCGCATCAGCCCTCAGGTCTGCGGCAGATCTAAAAGAAGTTGCCGCCGTGGTTTCAAGGGGTGGCCGGCCTGATATGGCGAAAGAATTTCTACCTGCCGTAAAAGCGCCCACACTGCTGATCGTGGGAAGCCTGGATACAGAAGTACTGCAGTTGAACCGGTGGGCATTGGATCAACTAACTTGCACAAAAGAACTCGCCATTGTAAACGGAGCCACTCATTTATTTGAAGAAGAAGGCACCCTGGATGAAGTCATGCATCTTTCTGCCAACTGGTTCGAAAAATATCTCCACTGATTTACAGAGCTGTTACAACCCTGAAGCCTTTACTATCGGCCTTTTTTCCTTCTTCCACATATCCATCAGCCACAACGCTTCTTCGTCACTCACCTGCTCAAATGAAGCATAGACCTGGGATACGGCATGATAAAATTCCGGCGTCTCCAATATCACAACATCATCTGCCATCTTCATTAATTCGCTTTTAACCTCATAGCCGCAAACCGGGGCAGCTATCACAATTTTAGCAGCTTGTTTCTTCCTGCACATCTCAATGGCGGCCATTATGGTTGAACCAGTCGCAATACCATCATCTACGATCAACACGATTTTATTCTTCATGTCAGGCAGGGGCTCACCTTTTCTCAGCATCCTGATCCGCCTCTCAATTTCTATCTTCTGCCCTTCGA
Source organism: Chitinophagaceae bacterium (assembly GCA_035298945.1). Classification (GTDB taxonomy): domain Bacteria; phylum Bacteroidota; class Bacteroidia; order Chitinophagales; family Chitinophagaceae; genus Pollutibacter. The sequence continues at coordinate 10,969 of DATGXN010000379.1, forward strand.
TCGCTGCATCAATATCCTCCTGGCTTACCTCCCGCAACGCCCGCTCATTCATATGCACAGAACCATCTTCGGCCAGGGCTCCCATCGCATATTCAGGATTTCCGGGATGCCCCAGTTTCCGTGAAATGATCAGCGATAATTCTGCATGCAGATATTTTGCCACATAGTAGGCCGTTTCCACGCCACCCCTTGGTATGCCCAGTACCACCGCGCCCTGGTCTTTATATTCTGCCAACGCTTTGGCCAAGTAAAGAGCAGCATCTTTTCTATCGTAAAACATAAAAAATATTTTAGCTCCCAACAGGAGGGTTTCAAAGCTAGATTGTTTAACAGCCAAAAACAATGACAGTGATTAGTAAATCAACAACGCTGCCTGCCTGAATGACGGGCATCATAATTCCGGAAGAAAATCCAGCTGAACTTTAATGTATCAAATCATGGCCGTCAAAGAACCTGAAAATAGCAGTCCACGCAGGTCGCAGGAACCTTCCACACCAAAAAGAAAATTCACCTGGTGGTGGATCTATATTGTCTTGTTGATCGCTATCCTGGCTCCCTATTCAGTTACCCTGATCTCCCCTGTAAGCGAGATCACCTGGAAACAATTTGAGAAAGATATGATCAGCCGTAATGCGGTTGACAAAATTGTGATCGTGAATAATGAAAAAGCTGATCTGTATATCAAAACAGAATTTGCGAATGATCCCCAATTCAAATCCGTTTTCACAACAAAATTCGGGAAAGGCATTAACCCTGGGCCGCATTATTTTCTCACCATTGGTTCAGTAGAGTCATTTGAAAGAAAGCTCGATGCCGTGCAGAAAGATATTCCTGAAAAAGACAGGATCGATGTGAGTTATACCAGGGAAAGCAGCTGGTTTCCGGAGATCCTCACCTGGATCTTTCCACTTATCTTATTGATCGCACTGTGGAGTTTTCTGTTAAGAAGAAATACGGGCCTGGGAACCGGTGGTGGTTCATCCCTGTTCAATTTCTCCAAATCTACGGCCACCCTGGTGGAAAAAGAAAGCAGTAACATCACGTTTGAGGATGTTGCGGGTTTGGAAGAAGCTGAGATGGAAGTGAAAGAGATCGTTGACTTTCTAAAAAGTCCGCAGGTATTCACCAGGCTTGGCGCCAAAATTCCAAAAGGCGTGATTTTAGTAGGCCCTCCGGGAACAGGTAAAACGCTGTTGGCAAAAGCAGTTGCAGGCGAAGCTAAAGTTCCTTTCTTCTCCATCTCAGGATCGGAATTTGTAGAGATGTTCGTGGGTGTGGGTGCATCCCGGGTAAGGGATCTGTTCAAACGCGCTAAAGAAAAAGCACCCTGCATTATTTTCATCGACGAGATCGACGCCATTGGCCGCTCCAGGGGTAAGGGCGCCTTTCTCAGCGGCGCCAATGATGAAAGAGAAAGCACCCTCAATCAATTGCTCACCGAAATGGATGGCTTTGGCACAAACAGCGGTGTGATTGTACTGGCGGCAACCAATCGCGCAGACATGCTGGATCCTGCATTGTTGCGCCCCGGTAGATTCGATCGTCATATTTACCTGGAACTCCCCAATCTACGCGAACGGGAAGAGATCTTCAAAGTGCATATACGGCCACTGGTACTGGATGAAACCCTCGACATACATTTTCTTGCTTCACAAACGCCAGGATTCTCCGGTGCCGATATTGCCAATATATGCAATGAGTCTGCCCTGATCGCTGCCCGAAAGAAAAAAGATAAAGTAGGAAAAGATGATTTCCTCGATGCGATAGACCGGGTTGTTGCAGGGCTTGAAAAGAAAAGCAAGATCATTTCCGGAGAAGAGAAAAAAGTTATTGCCTATCATGAAGCTGGACATGCTGTGGCCAGCTGGTTACTTAAAAACATAGATCCTCTTGTAAAAGTTTCCATCATACCCCGCGGTAAATCACTGGGTGCAGCATGGTATTTACCTGAAGAAAAACAACTCAGGAGCAAGACCGCATTTACCGAACATCTCTGCGCTACACTGGCAGGCCGGGCCGCAGAGGAAATTATTTTTTCTGAAATATCTTCAGGCGCTCTTGACGATCTTGAAAAAGTGACTAAAGAGGCTTATCTCATGGTGACCTATTATGGCTTCAATGAAAAGATCGGTAACGTAAGCTTTTATGATTCCACAGGCCAGCAGGATACCAGCCTGGTTAAACCATACAGTGAAGAGACCGGCAAACTGATTGATGAAGAAGTCAGAAAGCTCGCGTCCACCGCTTATAGCCACGCCAAACAATTATTGAACGAAAACAAAGATTCCCTCATCAAGGTAGCAGAGCTATTGCTCAGTAAAGAAGTGCTTTTCAAAGAAGATCTTGAAAAGATATTAGGACCCCGGGGCTGAACTTCCCTTCATTAACCATTGGTAAAACACAGGGAATATTTTTCTCCAGGAACTTTCAGAATGTTTCCCTTTTTCTTCGATCACCAGCTTTACCTCACAACCTCCATACTCTTCCATATGGTTTGCTGCTACCTGGATCCCATCTACCAGGTTCTCGCCTTCCTTCATTCCGGCATAAAAAAAATAACGCTGAAATTGATGTAATGCTGAGGTCCTGGCCTTAATATCACCGGCAAGATCAGGTATGAGCCAGAATGATGGCGAAAGAACACCAATGCCCCCGAAAATATCGGGATACAATAGCCCAGCATAGAAAGAGATAAGACCTCCCATTGAACTGCCCGCTATGAAAGTATTTGCCTGATCAGGAATTGTTCTGAAATGTTCATCTACATAGGGCTTCAGCAGCTTCACGATCAAATCCAGGTAAGTCCTGCCATTCATCCTGCCATACCCAACAGGATCTTCGGGATTATACTCATGCATCCTCTTATCGCCTGCATTATCAATGCCGATCACGATGCAGGCATCTTCAACAGTGTCAAGGTATTCATCAATATTCCATTCGCCGGAATATGATGTGGTCACGTCAAAAAGATTCTGGCCATCCTGCATATACAAAACAGGATACCGCTTTTCAGAATAGGCATAGTCGTCAGGAAGATAGATCCATATCCTCCTCCTGATCTGCAATTCCGTTAAAACCACTGAAGTGTACAACGCGTCAAATTATTCGATATCAAATATACCCCACACTTTACTACAGTATTCACGGATAGCCCGGTCAGAAGAAAAATAACCCATACGTGCCACGTTGAGTACAGACATCTTTGCCCATTTGTTCTCGTCACGGAACACTTCTTCCACTCGCTCCTGGCATTTGATGTAATCAGCATAATCAGCCAATACCAGGTAAGGGTCATTGTACAGTAATGAATCAATGAGCGGCCGGAATACGGAACCATCGCCACCGGAAAAAAATCCCGATGCCACAAGATCTATGGCTTCTTTCAACTCTGCATTATTCTGATAATACCAATGAGGATCATATCCCCGGGATCTCAGTTCATAGACTTCTTTAGTAGTCATGCCAAACAGGAAGAAATTTTCAGCACCCACCGCTTCCCTCATCTCCACATTAGCACCATCAAGGGTGCCGATGGTAAGTGCCCCGTTCATGGAGAATTTCATATTGCCCGTACCTGACGCTTCTTTGCCCGCAGTGGAGATCTGCTCGGAAAGATCAGCTGCCCGATATACCCACTCGCTTTTCTTTACATTGTAGTCAGGATAAAAAACCAGTTTGACTTTCCCAGCCACATCCAGATCCTTGTTCATCTTCTCGGCTACCGCATTCACCAGCCTGATGATCAGCTTGGCCATATAATATCCGGGAGCTGCTTTTCCTCCAAATACAAAGGTCCGCGGTACAATATTCAGCGTGGGATCCCTACGCAACCTGTTGTACAACGTGATCACATGCAGGAGGTTCAGGTGTTGCCTCTTGTATTCGTGAATACGTTTAACCTGGATATCGAATAACGATTCAGGATGGAGGATCACACCGGTATGCACCAATAACTGGTCCGCAAGATGTTTCTTGTTGTTGAGTTTGACTTTCTTCCATCTCTCCAGGAAATCCGCATCATCAGCAAATTTCTCCAGCTTGATCAGCTCCGTCTCCATATGGGTGATCCAGCCATCGCCAATATATTCTGTGATCAGATCTGCCATTTCCGGATTATATAATTGCACCCATCTCCGGGGCGTAACTCCATTTGTGACGTTCACAAACTTACCCGGCCAGATCAGGTCAAAATCTTTAAGCACATCCTGCTTGAGTAATTCAGTATGCAGTGCCGATACACCATTGATGGCATGACTGCCAATCGAAGCCAGGTTGGCCATACGGATATACCTTGGCCCCGATTCGTCAATGATCGACACCCTTGATAACAATCCATCGTCTCCGGGATATTTTTGCTTCACGTCTTCCAGGAAATGATGATTGATCTCAAAGATGATCTCGAGATGCCGGGGCAACAATTCCCTGAACAGTTCCATCGGCCATCTTTCCAATGCTTCCGGCAATAAAGTATGATTGGTATATCCAAATACAGCGCGGGTGGTTTTCCATGCAGCATCCCAGGTGAAATCATGTTCATCAAGCAGCAGCCGCATCAGTTCTGCTACAGCTATGGAAGGATGGGTATCGTTTAACTGAAGGGCAAATGAATCCTGTAACTTCTCCAGTGGAAATCCCTTTATCCTGTGCACCCTGATCACATCCTGCAAAGAGCAGGATACAAAAAAATACTGCTGCATCAATCTCAGCTTCTTACCCGCCTCAGGTTCATCGTTAGGATATAATACTTTGGTAATGGTTTCGGCCAGGGTTTTATTATTCACAGCCGCCGTATAATTCCCTTCGTTAAAACTTCTGAAATCAAAAGGTTCAACAGCTTCTGAATTCCATAATCTCAGCAGGTTCACCGCCTCATTTCTGTATCCCGGAACGGGCGTATCAAATGCAATTCCCTTTACTTCAAAATCCGGTATCCATCTTACGTGAAACGCATCATCTTCATCAACATAAGATTCTGTTCTTCCACCGAATTTTACTTTACACATGAAATCGATCTGCCTGATCTCCCAGGGGTTTCCGTTTCTCAGCCAGTTATCAGTGATCTCCACCTGTTCTCCATTCCTGATCAGCTGATCAAAAATCCCAAACTCATAACGGATACCATAACCGATCGCAGGTACGTTGAGGGTGGATAAAGAATCCATATAGCATGCCGCAAGACGACCCAGTCCTCCGTTTCCCAGGCCCGGCTCTTCTTCGGCCTGCAGGATATGACCCATATCAAGATGGAGTAATTTCAATGCCTCCCTGAACTGATCAGTAAGCCCCAGGTTCAGCATGGCATTTCCCAGGTGAGGTCCCACCAGAAATTCTGCTGAAAGGTAGCCCACGATCTTGGCGCCAGGGTTTTTCAGGTTTTCAACCGCCTCGATCCAGTTATTCATCAACCGGTCCCGCACCGTTTTTGATACAGCCAGGTACCAGTCGTTGGTATTGGCCAACTCAGACCTCCGGCCAAACATAAAATACAAATTTTCCAGGATCGCTTTCTTCAACGCTTCAGGACTGTTGTCCAGTTCATAATGATTATTCATCTGTTCCAACTCTTGGTATTTACTTCCTAAAAGTTACAACCGATTAATACAATTAAATTCATCAAAAGCGAGGTAACTGTAAAATGGCAGGTGGAAATTTTCTTATTTTTAACCCGAATGGAGAGATCAATTCTGGAAGTAGAACATCTTAACGTGAACCTGGGCGGTAAGCCCATTTTGCAGGATATCTCTTTTACGATCAAAGAAGGAGAATGCCTGGCCATTACAGGCCCCACCGGAAGCGGGAAAACCACGCTGATCAAAGCCCTGGCAGGACAGATCTTCTCCTCCGGAAAAATTCAATTCGCAGGCAAAGAACACCCCAGGCTGACCGTGATCAGCAGGCAGCATCAATTCACCAATCTGTCCAACCTTTCATCTTTCTATTACCAGCAACGTTTCAATTCATTTGATGCCGAAGACGCAAAAACTGCTGCCCATGAGTTAGCAGCAACAGGTGCCAGTGACAGTGCAATAAATGAGGTGTTGGAAAGATTCGGCGTAGCTCACATCATACATTCTCCACTGATTCAACTTTCTAACGGAGAACATAAACGTTTCCAGATCGCAAAGGCCATACTGCTCCACTCTGACTGGTTATTGCTGGACAATCCCTACACTGGCCTGGATGTTTCGGCCAGGAAGATGCTGAACAGCAGCCTGGATAACCTGGTTCAGCATGGCACACATATACTGCTGGTCACCGGCCCTTCAGACATACCCTCCATGGTAAGCCATGTAGGTATCTTGAAAGATGGAAAACTGGAGGATATGTTAACGCCTGCCGCTTTCAGAAACAGGCATGCCCACTTTAAGCCTGAGTCATCTCTTGACAAAACGGCACTGGATAAAATAGAACCCGCTTATACCTATCCCGATTTCAATGTTGCGGTAAAAATGGTCAACACCAATATCATTTACAACAACAGGAAGATCCTGGACAACATCAATTGGGAGGTGAAGAAAGGAGAACACTGGAATCTGGCCGGGCATAACGGCTCCGGGAAATCGACCCTGCTTTCCCTGATCAACGGAGATAATCCGCAGGCATTTGCCAATGAGATCTACCTGTTCGACAGGAGGAAAGGCACAGGAGAAAGTATCTGGGATATAAAAAGAAAAACAGGTTTCGTGTCACCCGAACTCCATCACTATTTCGAAAGCGGCACCAATTGTTTTGACCTGGTTGCATCCGGACTTTTTGATACCATGGGGCTATTCAGGAAACTGAATGCAGTGCAGGAAAAAATCACCGGGCAATGGATGGAGCTGCTGGATGTAAAACGATTCTCCACCAGGTTGTTTTCCACTTTATCCGATGGAGAACAAAGAAGGGTTCTGCTCACCCGGGCCCTGGTCAAAAATCCGCCCCTTTTATTGCTTGATGAGCCCTGCCAGGGCCTGGATGAAACGGCTACCCTGCAGTTCACAGCCCTCATCAACGAAATCTGTTTACATATGTCAAAAACACTGATATATGTGAGTCACTATGAAGCTGAACTACCATCCTGCATAACCAGTAGACTAATTCTGGAACAGGGTAAAATGCGCATGACATAAACGGAATGGGCACCCAATAACTGGCCATTTTAACATCGCATGTCTTCACAAATTTTTACATTTGCACATGAACTACGGCTTTGCAAAAAAGAACACCTACAGTGTTTTTTTCCATTTTATCCTGTTTTTCCTTGTTGCATCTTTCCTGGTAAGAACGTCTTTATTATTCTTATCATTTGCTTCCGCGGATATCGGTCTCCGTTCATTGCTCCGTATATACGCCACGGGCTTCATGTACGACCTTGGCGTTTCATTATTTTTTGTTCTTCCTTATTCCATCTACCTGGCCATCATTCCACTCAAATGGCATAACAGCAGGTTCAACAGGTGGATCACTTATACAGCATTCTTCCTGGCTGTTCTGATATCGATGTTCTCTTTTTTTGCAGAGTTCACTTTCTGGGGAGAATTCCAGAGCCGTTTCAATTTCATTGCTGTTGATTACCTGGTTTACACCTATGAAGTGGTTAAGAACATCAATGAATCCTATCCGCTGCCGGTACTGATATCTTCCATGCTGGCCATCAGTTTGCTGATCGTATTTTCCTTCTATAAGAAAGGTTTTTTTTCCAACAGTTTTAACGGCACCGTTAAGTTCCCTGCAAGAGCAACAATCGCCTTCGCAACTTTAATGGTTACCGCATTATATTCTTTTTTCATCAGCAACAACCTGGCCGAAGGAGGAATAAACCGTTACCAGAACGAACTGTCTAAAGCAGGCATTTATTCTTTTTTCTCTGCATTTAAAAATAATGAACTGAGTTACGATGAGTTCTACAGGAATATAGATCAGAAAAACGCATTGCAAACTGTAAGGCAGGACCTCCAGGAACCGAATGCCCATTTTATTTCAGACAGCCTGATCCGCAGGGATATCAAAGGAGACAGCACCATGATCAAGCCCAATGTGATCATGGTGACCATCGAGAGTTTAAGCGCAGATTTCCTGGAACATTTTGGAAACAAAGATCATATTACCCCTGTGCTGGATTCACTATGGAATGAAAGCATCACGTTCACGAACTTATATGCAACTGGCAATCGTACAGTAAGGGGCATGGAAGCGCTTTCACTTGCCATACCTCCTACTCCCGGAAGCAGTATAGTCAGGAGACCCAATAATGAACACCTTACAACTATAGGATCCATTTTCAGGGCGAATGGATACAACACCTCCTTCTTCTATGGAGGAGATGGCTATTTCGATAACATGAATCATTATTTCGGGAACAATGGCTATATGATCCACGACCGTGGCAGGAACATGATGGTCTCTGACGATCTTGAAATGCCAAGGGTAAGAATCCCCGATAGCCTGGTGCATTTTGAAAATGCCTGGGGCATTAGTGATGAAGATCTATACAATGAGGTGATCCGGGATGCAGATAAGGAGTATAGCGAGGGTAAGTTATTTTATGATTTTGTGATGACCACATCCAACCACCGACCCTATACTTATCCAGATGGCAGAATTGATATCCCTTCCGGCAGCGGAAGAAACGGCGCTGTGAAGTTCACTGACTGGGCAATTGGTGACTTCCTGGGCAAAATAAAAAACAAGCCCTGGTTCAAAAATACAGTGGTCATATTTATTGCAGACCATTGCGCCAGCAGTGCCGGCAAAAATGAGATCGATGTGTCAAAATACCATATTCCTGCGCTGATCTATGATGCCAGGAGTCATACCCATATTACCATAGACAAACTCTGCTCCCAGATCGACCTGTACCCCACCCTTCTCAGCATGCTTCACTGGAACTATCGCAGTGACCTTTTCGGCAAGAATGTGCTGGCAGGTGATTATCGTCCCCGGACCTATGTGGGCACTTATCAGAAACTGGGTTACCTGGAAAATGACAGCCTGGTGATCCTCAGCCCGCAGCGGAAAGTGGAAACTTATCTCTATAACAAGGATTCAAATTCGCAGAAACCCGAAGCCGCCAGCGAAAAATTTGTGCAAAAGGCCATTTCCAACTACCAGACCGCATATTATCTCTTCAAACACCAGGGACTTAAGCTCTGAGCTGTTGTAACCGGTAATTGTTGCAATTTTCAAATTCGAGACAGATATCATGATGAATATCAGGTCAAAGAATGGTGCATGACTTAATTTAGGGTGCTCCTAAACTAATTCTCATGAGATACAGAAGGCTGATCTACCTCTCCCTGCTTTTTCTTTCATGCACTATCCAACTGCTGGCACAGGAAAAAGAAGAAAAAAAAGAATCCGGGGAAGAATTCAAGCCCCATTCCACCATTGGCCTGGTAATAAGCCATGCACATGTTTTTGCCGGAAGGGATGAAAATGGGAAGAAGAAAGTGCTTGGCCTGGCTTCATGGGGTATAGATTACAATTATCACCTGAGTCCTAAATGGGCAGTAGGTTTACATACGGATATCATTATCGAGTCATTTAAAGTGGAAGAGCACGGCGGTGAAACCATTGAAAGGAGTTATCCGATCGCGCCGGCACTTATGGGAATTTACAAACCCAATCACCATTGGAGCCTGATGGCCGGAGTTGGGGAAGAGTTTGCCAAAGAAGAGAATTTTTTTCTTACCCGCCTGGGGGTAGAATACGGTGCAGAGATCAGGAATGGCTGGGAAGTATTCGGATCCCTGGCCTATGACATTAAGTGGAGTGCATATGATACCTGGGTACTGGGACTTGGAATTTCAAAAGCCTTCGGCGGGCATCATAAAAAATGAATACACATTGATGCCTCATTTTTCCAAACTGACTATTCTGGCAATCCTCTTGTTATTTAGTTCCGAACTGGTCTTCGGCCAGGAACTGAAAGACACGATCATCATGAATAATGGTATGATCCTGTCTGGTGAAATGAAGAATTTAAAATCCGGTAAGATCGAGTTCGATATAGACAATATCAGTATTGTAAAAGTCAAGTTTGACAAGATCAAACTGATCAAAGCGGTTTCGCATGCATACCGTATTGAAACCAGTGACAGAAAGATCTATTATGGAACTATCCGCAGAGGGGATCAGCCTGGTACATTAAAAATTGAATCGAAAGATACTACAGTAACCATCCCCCTCAATTCTGTCGCTTACATGACATCCTTCGACAATAAAACATTCAGAACCATATCCGGTTATGTATCATCCGGTTTCAACTATGCCCGTTCCAGTAATTCAGGTCGCTTCAATTTTGATGGCGCATTGAAATTGCAGACAAAGAGAACTTATTCAGAGTTGATCAGCAGCATGTTCATTTCCCAAACGGATACCAGTTGGATCAGGGACAGGGAAAGCCTGGCACTCAATACATATTATGTTCTGAATCCCTGGATCTCCCTAGGCGGCAACCTGAAGTACCAAAGGAACTATGAATTAGGCCTGGCACGAAGGTTCCAGGAAGGTTTGGGCCTCATGGTGAATCTGCTTAAGCATAATAATTTCCAGATGCGCGCGCTGAGCGGTCTTGTGATCAACCAGGAAAAAAGTACCGACGGCGTTGTATTTCCAACCCAGGTGGAAATACCGGTGAACTTTTACCTGGAATTTTTCAGATTCAGTGATCCAAATATTTCTATCACAACATCTCAATCAGCTTATTTCTCCATCACAGATGCAGGCCGGGTACGTTGGGATGGCGACACACGCATTTCATGGGAGATCATTGATGATCTGGCCTTCAGCCTGCAGTTCTATCACAACTTTGATAACCGCCCACCTTCAGGTCACGATCGCAATTGGGACTATGGTACGGTTGTAGGTCTTAAATATGAGTTTTAAAGATTTCCAAAACAAGCATAAAAATTGATGAAAAATTTCTTTACCAGGATATTGATGGCTACAGGTATTTTGTTGCTCCTCACCACTACTGCCGACGCCCAGCACAGTGATATGGTTGACTCTACGCAAACCCAGGTATTTGCTGATTCGGGTAAATCGTATTTCATTCCCGATGTTCAACGAAAAAGAGATATGGGCTGGACCAAAGGAGGTAACAAATTGCTGACCTGGCAACTTGGCTTCGTACCCATTCTTGACTATAACCTCAACATGCAGAACGATCAAAGTGAAAAGCAGGTAGGCAAGCAGGAAAGCAGGTTCGACATCCGCAGTGCAAGATTAAGTGTAAGGGGAAATCTGAATGTCGCGAAAAATCCATGGAGTTATATGATATCGATGGAATACAAAGGACTCGACCGCACGGAAGACGACAATCCATTTGGATTCACTGATATCAAACTTAACATACCAGCAGGTAAGAATGGCGATCTCACCCTTGGCAAGATCAAGGAAACTTTTATCTACGAGATGGTGGGCGATGCAGCAAACCTCCCGCACCAGGAGCGCTTGCTCAGTCCATTCTTCCGAAGCCGAAATGCAGGGGTAGTTTACAAACATTATTTCATGAAGAACCGTATGTCCGCAGCAGCGGGATGGTTCAATGATTTTATCCAGGGAGAAGGAAATAACACATTCACTGCAAGATTAACGGGGCTGAATAAGTGGGAGGATAAGGGCAAACAATTCGTACACACAGGATTTGGATTCCGGTATGTACAAGCCAAAGAAGGAAAGATCAGGCTAAAAGGAAAAAACCAGTCGAATATCAGCACCAACTATGTTGATACCAAAGACTTCGCTGCCGACTACCAGATGAACTTCAGCTTTGAACAACTCTGGAGCCTGGAAAACTATTCGATGCTTTTTGAATACACGCAGAACTGGACCAAAACACCAACAGGTACTGAACAGTTCAAAGGTTATTATGTCACCGGCAGCTATATCATTAGTGGTGAGCAGAGGCCCTATGATATGAAAGCAGGATATGCACGTCGCGTAAAACCCGATGGCAAGGCCGGAGCTTTTGAAGTTGTGGCCAGGTTTGGCAGGGTGAACCTGGATTCTCGAAATATCAGTGGCGGTATTAATACAATCTATTCATTTGGACTGAACTGGTGGGCTACGCAATACTGGAAAGCCGGTATGTTCTATACCATCAGTAATCTGGATAAAAACGATTACATCGGTGTTACCAACACATTCCAGTGGAGGGTGCAGTGGGTATTCTAGGTTAAGTTTTTACTGCTGTTTAGATGCTTGTTTAGCCTTCGCTTTAGCGCGTCCTATAGGGATATTTCCATACAGATAGAAGCCCTGGTGTGCTTGTTCGCCCTCTATGTCTTTACAAACATCACTGAAACCTGCAGCATACCTGAGGCCCAAGGCAAGGTCCCTTCCTTTCCCCATGTAGTAGCCAGCGCCGAACAGCATGCCTATATCCCACCGGCTCGTGAGTTCCTCCGAGTTGATCTCCAACTTCTGATCCCCTTGTGAAATACCCATCTTAAAAACATCCTGGGAATTTATTCTCAAAGCAATATTAGGACCAGCCTCAAGGAAGAATTTTTCTGCCACCACATAACGAGTGGTGATTGGCAAGGCTATATAACCAACCGATCTTGAAAATTCACCATTAGCATAGGTGGCGTCCAGTTGAGGATCATTCAAAGAGTAAGGCTTCATTCCCGTTGCGCCCCTCTGGTATTTAGCCATGGGTTCGGTATTCAACTGCCATTGATCGCTTACTTTGTAGGTCAGGAATAATCCAAGGTTGAATTTCTTTAATGAAGAAGAAGGGTCTACACCGGATAAATTGTTCCAGCTATAATGCATGTGTATACCGAAGAGCAACTCATCGCTGTTCAATTTATCTCCGAATAACAAACTCAGTATTACCTGGGACTTTACCGCAGTACTGATGCAAATCAAAATGCAGATCAATGAAATTCTTAAGTAACGCATGGTAGCGCAAATTTAGCTGTTGATCCTGATCCCACTACACATATAACCGTAAAATGCGATTTTAGGAATCAATTCCCGGGTTTCAATTAATTTTATGGATGATGAAGAAATTCCTCCTGTTTTCTTCGCTCTTATGGGCTTTGAATGCATCAGCTCAGTCATTTGATTCCAGTTCCAGATCATGGGCAGTCGATGCTTCAGTCAATATGTATTTTATCCCCAACGATTTCTTAGTGATGCCTGTCATTGGTTTTGACAAGGGGCGCCTGCACCTGGAGGCCAGGTATAATTATGAAGATCTGAATACCGCCTCTCTCTGGGGTGGCTATAATTTTGAACTGGGAAATAAACTGAAACTGGAAGCCACTCCCATGCTGGGTCTTGTGTTTGGACAAACGGACGGAATAGCGCCGGGTGTAGAGTTCACTTTAAGTTATAAGAGGCTTTATCTCTACCACGAAACGGAATATCTTTTCAATTTTGAAGACCGGTACAGCAATTATTATTACCAATGGTCTGAACTGGGCTATAGCGCTACAGACTGGCTGAATTTTGGACTGACCGCACAAAAAACCAGGGTCTTCCAGTCGGCACGCGATATCCAAAGGGGCATTTTTGCTGGCGGGATCTATAAAGCCCTTTACCTCACAGGTTACTATTTCAATGTTTTCGACAATGACCGGCTATTTGTATTCACCCTTGGCGTGAATTTCTGAACTGAACATTGAATTATGTTTGCTTAATAAACATCCCTCATTGCTATGCGCACTATATTCCTGTTGCTGGTTTCCAACTGCTTCATGACATTCGCCTGGTATGGCCATCTTAAAAAAGATCTGACCAATGTCTCTATCATTAAACTGATCCTGATCAGCTGGGGCATTGCTTTTTTTGAATATTGCTTTATGGTGCCCGCTAACAACAAATATGGCCTGATGGAAGGTTTCTCACCTTTCCAATTGAAAACCATCCAGGAAGTGATCTCACTGTTTGTATTTTTCCTGTTCGCTATGTTCATCTTAAAAGAAAGCTTTAAGTGGAATTACCTGGTGGCATTTGCCTTTATCGCCGCAGGCGTGTTCTTCATGTTCTATAAGCAATCGCCGGAATAATATTGCAGCTTGAAGAACATCTCCAAAATATCATTACTGACCGCCAGTTCCATTGTTGTGGCCAACATGATCGGAACCGGTGTGTTCACCAGTCTTGGCTTTCAGCTTTCATCCGTGCAGAATACCATCAGCATTATTATACTCTGGGTAGGCGGGGGTTTGATCGCCATCTGTGGGGCTTTCGCCTATGCAGAGCTGGGTTCGCATTTTAAGGAAACCGGGGGAGATTATGTATTCCTTTCCAAAGTGTTTCACCCGGCATTCGGTTATTTTTCTGCCTGGGCAGGACTGACCATCGGATTCTCTGCACCGGTAGCACTGGCAGCCATAGCATTTACCAAATACCTTTCACCTTTTGGCCTGACCCAACATGCATGGGTAGCCGCAGTTCTTATCTTATTGGTGACCCTTTTGCACAGCTTCACCATAAAACACAGCAGCAGGATGCAGAATGTTTCCACCCTGGTCAAGATCCTGTTTCTCGCCACACTGATCGTGATCGGTTTATTGGGCAGTACCAACACCACGAATGCATTTTCATTTTCCGGAAGCTGGACCAGCGAGATCACCACCACAGGGTTTGCCGTTTCCATGATCTTTGTAACCTATTCCTACACGGGTTGGAATGCGGCGGCATATATAGTTGATGAAATAAAGGACCCTTTGAAAAATCTCCCCCGCGCTTTGATCAACAGCACGCTCCTGATCATCGTCCTGTACACCCTGTTCCAGTTGGTACTGCTCAAACATGCCTCTGTGGCTGATATGGCGGGCAAAGAGGAAGTGAGTTTTATTTCGTTTCAGAACCTGCTGGGAAAAGAAGGCGGCAGATGGGTGAGTTTATTTATCGCAGTTCAGCTGATCGCTACCATCAGCAGTTATTTATGGGTGGGACCCCGTGTCACCTGGGCCATGGCCAGAAACCACCATCTTTGGAAATCGCTGGCTAAAGTGAATGCCCACAATATCCCTGTCAGGGCGGTCTGGCTTCATGCTTTGATCAGCATCGTTCTTACCCTCACGGGATCCTTCGAACAAATATTACTTTACGCCGGATTTGTACTTCAGTTGATGTCGGCCCTCACGGTTGCCACCAGCCTGTTCATAAAAACCCGCCCCGGCGAATTCAAAACACCCTGGAAACCTTTACCCCAGTTGATCTTCCTTGCATTCAGTTTATGGGTTCTGGCATTCACCATCATGGACAAACCAAAAGAAAGCCTGCTGGGGATCGCTATGGTTCTGGCGGGCACGATCTTTTATGGTACAACAAGAAATTTAAAAACTAACGAAATCAACTAATATTGACTTGCCTGTAAAAGGTTACCAACATGCAAACAGCGATCATCGTATTTGAAGCCATATCCTGTTTGCTGGTATTTCTCGCTACCTGCATTCTTTTATTGCTAAATAAAGACAGCACACACAGCAAAAAAATGCTGGTCTTCCTGCTTTCCATATTTTTCCTGCTCTGCCTGAATGGCGTATTATACCAGTCGAGGCTTTACCTCGAAATCCCCAGGTTGCACAAAGTATTCCTGCCTTTCAGTTATCTACTGATGCCGGTAGCTTACTTATATACCCGTGCAGTGATCAGGGAAGAATTCAGGTTCCGGAAAACAGACTGGCTGTTGACCCTTCCCGCCATCTTATACGCTGTTAATTTAATGCCCTATTATTTCATGCCCCTGGAAGAAAAAAAAACCTACCTGGTACAATACTACCAAAGCAGTGCACTCAGAACCAGGGATGCCGAAGGTTTCATACCTCCATATATCTTCAATATGTTCAGGGCGGCCTGGTCCGCATTGTTCATTTTTCTGAATTATAAACTCATTGGAGATTTCAGATCAAACTCATCTGCTAAACTGAAATCTGAAAATTCCACGCTGATCAACTGGCTTTTCATATTAAATTCCCTGCTCGCGTCTTTAATTGTTGTAGCCGTTTTCACATCTGTCATTGCCCCGATCAGGAAAACTGCATATAACCTGCCCGACAGTTCCCTGGGCCTGGTAACGGTCATTATCTGCCTGATCCTGTTTTTCAGACCAAAGATCCTTTACGGTATTTACCAGCCTGCATACAAAACAGTGATCGAAAAAAAGTCGATATCGATAGATCAAGCTGTAATGCCCGAAATGGTGGAGATGGAAAAGATCTCTATCAACGATAAAGATGCCCTACGGATCAGGAAAGCCATCGACGATATTTTCAGAGACAAGAAAGTCTACCTGGATCAGGAATATTCTCTTGACAAATTAGTCAAGGATACTCATATTCCCCGCTACCTCCTATCCACATTTATCAACAGGGAATACGGGATCGGATTCAGAGAATACCTAAATAAATGCCGGGTTGAACACTTTCTGGCCAACCTCGGAAAACCCGAATGGAAGAATTATACTCTCGAAGCCATGGCGGTGGAATGTGGCTTCAACGGCCGCAGCACGTTTATTAAGAATTTCAAACTGTTCACTGGAAAAACCCCTTCAGAATTTATCAGGCAGTTGAATAAGCCCTGACATCCTCCCTTTCCGGCATCTCTGATCAAAATGCTACACGTACCCGACGAAACAGGACATCTCTCCAAACCAATCAGTCCTTTTTCATTGATGAAATCAATTAATTGCAATATGAAAAAATCCTCCATTGTCATCCTCTTCATCCTCCTGGGATATCAGATCTTCAGTCAGTCTGCCATTCTGGTCAATAATGTCCAGATCTTTAACGGAAAAGATCAGAAAACCATCTTTGGAAATGTGCTGATCCAGAATAACCTGATCAAAAAAATATCCACCACACCAATTCCAGTGAACCGGAGCATAGATACCCGGATCATTGATGGCGGTGGTAAATTCCTGATGCCAGGTCTGATCGATAATCACGTGCATATTTCCATTAATACCGCGTCTCAGGATGCCTTGCTGACCATGTCGGAGGCCGGACTTGATTCCCTGACCCGGATTGAAGCAGGGAAAATGTTATTGAGGGGATTTACAACAGTCCGGGACCTTGGAGGTCCTGTATTCAATGTGAAGAAGGAGATCGACAAGAACCTGCTGCCCGGGCCAAGGATATTTCCAAGCGGAGCAATGGTCTCCCAAACCTCGGGACATGGTGACTCGCGGTTACCAAACGAAAAATCAAAACACTATGGCGGTGAAGTGTCAAAAGCTGAACTCATGGGTGTGAGTTATATAGCTGATGGTGTTCCTGAAGTGCTGAATGCCGTCAGGGAAAACCTGCGTTCCGGAGCTACCCAGATCAAAGTAATGGCTGGAGGTGGCGCTGCTACCCTTTACGATCCGTTGGATGTTACCCAATACACATTTGAAGAATTAAAAGCAGCTGTTACTGCAGCAGAAGACTGGGGAACCTATGTATGTGTACATGCCTATACCGCCAGGGCAGTTCGTCGTTCCCTGGATGCCGGGGTTAAGGTGATCGAGCATGGACAACTGCTGGATGATTCAACCATGAAACTCATGGCGAAAAAAGGCGCTTTCCTCAGCCTGCAGGCACTTGATCCGGCTCCTGCAACTGCATCCGAAAATATCCGCCAGAAAAAACAAAAAGTTATAGACGGAACTGATTTTGCTTTTAAAACTGCAAAGAAATATAAGATTAAATTGCTCTGGGGCACAGACTATTTATTTGACCCCAAAACAGGGCCTAAACAAAGCAGCGATATTCTCAAGTTACAACAATGGTTCACACCCTACGAGATCCTTAAACTCATTACATTCGATAACGCACAGGTTTTGTACCTGAGTGGCGAACGGAATCCATACCAGGCAGGAAAACTGGGGCAGATCAGTGAAGGTGCTTATGCAGACGTGATCCTGGTAGATGGCAACCCGTTGAAAGACATCAGCTTATTGGCAGATCCGGAAAAGAATTTTTCATTGATAATGAAAGATGGAGTCATATATAAGAACAATTTGAAATAGGGTTGCGCAGAAGTAAAAATTTAGAAGTAAAAAGTAAAAACTTATTCGGTTATATTGTACTGGTTTTTACTTTTTACTTTTGACCATTTACTTAAAATGATCCCCAACTACAAACTCAAGGACCTCGCTAAAATGCTGCATATGTCGCCGTCAACGGTTTCCAAAGCGTTGAACGACTATCCTTCTATCAGTGAGATCACCAGGCAGCGCGTAAAGGAACTGGCCAAAAAACTCAATTTCATTCCTGACCAGACGGCCATCTCATTTAAAAGCAAAAAGAGTTTCAGCATTGGTGTGATCATCCCCAATCTTCTTGACCAATTCTACACCCTGGCGGTAAGCGGTATCGAAGAATATGCCATGGCCAATTCCTATAAGGCTATTGTATCCCAGCATTATGAAGATCTGCAAAGGGAGATCGAGATCACTGAAATGATGAGTAAATACCGTGTGGATGGACTGATCGTTTCCATTACCAAGAACACCACCAATATCGACCATTTTAAAAAACTGGAAACCATGGGAATTCCCGTGGTTTATTTTGTACGGCGTCCTGTTGATGAACCCTGTTTCAATGTGACCAGCAATGTGTATAAAGGCACATTTGACGCAGTGAACTACCTGGTGAAAAAAGGACATAAAAGGATCGCACATATTCTCGGCCCGCAAAGCCTGCTTACTACCAAAGAAAGGTACCAGGGTTATCTTGATGGACTAAAAGCCAACAATCTGCCGCTGGATAAAAGTCTTCTTTATTCGTCTGACCTTTCAACTGGTGGTACCATCCGGGCGGTAGACAAACTGCTCAGCCTCAAAGATGTTCCCACGGCAATTATTGCATTCAAAGACTATATCGTGATGGATGCCATGCAATACATAAAATCACTCACAAAAAGGTCTTATCGTAAGATCGAATGGGTTGGATTTGGAAATCTTCCCATGTTACGTTATCTCGATAATCCTCCATTGGCCTCCCTCGAAGAGCAATGCGCACTGATCGGCAGCAGGTCAGCGGAACTGCTGATGAAAAGGATCCGCGCCGAAGAGCAAAAACTTCCACCCGAATCCATACAATTCGATTGTACACTGAAAGAACTAAAATAATCCCTTGCTTAATGTACTAAAAAGAAGTACCCCGGCAACTTGAACCGGGGCACTTACTGACTCCTGCTTATGAAACGATCTTTATTCTGGTATTTGAGTTAGCGGAGGTTGATTGGTCTCGCTTCCTGAATAGCCAAGATTCTGATTGATCTGTCCGTTGCTGTTGGCCTGTATCGCACTTCTTGGAATGGGCCACAGAACATGGTAAGGACTGATGGTATAAGCATCACCGCGAACATTCTTCACATTCTTTTTATAGAATTCATTCTTATCCATCAGCCTGTCGTACCAGAAATTTGCTGTACTGAAAGTAGCTGCGCTATAGGTTTTTCCATTAAAAGATTTACCGGTCTTTGCAAACAGGAACGCGATCCTGGTAAGCTCTGTTTTGCGTGGCTCCTCATAATAGAGTTCCCTGGCACGCTCATCCAATATGGTTCCCATATCAACCTGTGCAGGAAGATAAGGAGCACATTTAGCCCTGGTTCTCACTGCGTTCACGTCATCTGCTGCTTTCGCCGCATCGCCCTTCCACCAGTAAGCCTCTGCCCTTAACAGGTAAGTTTCTGCCAGCCTGAATACATACCAGTCTGAGTTACCACCCTGCGCTGGGGCACGTATCTGATCAGGGATATAAAGTTTATAATGAGGCCAGGGGAACCATGTACGAATGGTATCACCGGTTGAAACTGTAAGGGCACCAGTATTGGAATAGATCTGCAGTCTTTTTCCATAATAAGGTGAAGATTTTACTGCCGGGTTATTGTATACCAGCATATTCATTTCCATCCAGTTGCCTGAAGTAGTATCGTGCCTGAGATCATTTGCATCATCCCAGATCATCCTGGTGGAATAAGATGTACCCCTGCAACGTCCAATACCCCTTCCAAAAGGCGTCATCAGATCGATCTCGATGGCATTAGGGCTGGTAGCCGTGTTAGCCACATTCGACATGGCGGGGCCTTTTCCATCTGGCGTAAGTATACTGTTCACAGAAAAGAAAGGAACTGCCTGCCTCATGGAGGTAGTACCCTGTGTCTGGTTCTGGTCACCAAAACGGTCCGTAACAATAAATAATGCTTCCGTGTTAGCGGAGATATATTTATTCAATGGCCTGTGCAGATCCCAGATCACATTTTTCTTGGCATCGGACACATCAGAACCAAACCTGTTCTGAACCAGTTTATAAGTACCAGAATTGATCACTGCGGTGGCAGAAGCAATGGCTTCATCAAACAGGCCCAGTGAAAGATTCACCTTGGTCAACAGGTGATATACAGCACCTTTATTGACATCACCTTTATCAGATACCCAGGGAACATAGACTGCTGCAGTATCCAGTTCTTTCTTGATCCTTTGTAAGATCACCTCTCTTTGCACGGTCTGGAAATCCAGCTTAGGCTCCTGCAGTTCTTTGAAAGAGGTTGGTATATCGCCAAACTGATTGGTAAGCCTGTAGTAATAAAGGGCCCTGTAGAAGAATGCTTTGCCTTCGATCTGTTTCTTTGCGCTTTGAGCGAAATCAGCCGCTTCAAGCCTTGATATAATTGTATTGGCCAAACGGATACCAAGCCATTCCCTTTCCCAGTACCATCCGATCCTGTTGAAGTCAGCACTGTTCAGGTTGGCATCCGGTGTGATCAGCTGGTTCATATTCACAGCAGGACCGAATTTATCCGTTGTTCCTTCTACCGCTACTTCGGAGAAGATATGCTCAGTGATAATAGGTGCTCCATCCTCATAATACTCGAGCCTCATATTGTTGGCGCAGGCAGCCAGTGCCGCTTTGAAACCAGCTTCATTGGTCAGCGTATTTTCGGGAGAAAAGAAAGACAGGGGCTTGGGCTCCAGCCAGTCTTTATTGCATGATATGGTAAGGGTCAGTACAAGGATGATCATGACCCCGGTAAACTTTTTATTGATATACTTTTTCATAAACAATGTTTGGAGTTTGATCAATGATTATAAGGTCAGATTTAAACCGAAGTTTACAATAACAGGTGTGAGGCCCTTATTTTCAGGATCGAAATATTCCCAGTCGGAGAATACAAAAGCATTCTGAACATTCACATACAATTTCAGGCCCTGCACTTTATAACGGTTCACCAGTTCTTTTGGAAGAGTATAAGCAAGGCTGATATTATTCAACCTTACAAATGAAGATTTTCTCCACACATTGAACGCCACGGTACCACCTGCTGCAGACATCATCTTTGCATAATCATTGATCGGGTTGGTTGGGGTCCAGTAAGGACGCTTGTAGAACTGCGACCTGTCGTAAAACAGATCCACATTCTTGGCTTCATTATACTGGCTCAACTGGCCAATCCTTCCGTACAACGCGAACGAGAAATCCCAGTTCTTATAAAAAGTGAATTCATTGCGAAGGTTAAAGGAGAAGGTTGGATTCTGAGAGCCTATGAATTTTCTGTCGTCCACTGTGTACTTACCGTCGCCGTTCAGATCTTCCAGCCTGAAATCACCAGGAGTGAATCCATATTTCCTTGCTGTAACATCGTCGGGCGTTTGCCATACACCGGTTACATTATAATCAAATACCTGGCCGATCTGTTTGCCAATGAACCATCCGTTGGCGATATCATCTTTCTCAACATAGCCAGTAACTTTTCCTGTTGAATCCTTGACAGGAACCGGGCCATACAATTTCACGATCTCATTCTTGTTGGTCCAGAAAGAAAGGCTGGTTCTCCAGATGAAATTATTCTTCTTCATGTTGGTGCTGTTCAGCATCACTTCGAAACCGGTATTGTTAACCTGTCCGAGGTTAGCGATCACACTGGTGAAGCCTGTTACGTTGGGAAGCGTCCTGTTCATCAACAGGTCCTTGGTTTGCCTTTTGTACCAGTCAAATGAACCGCTGAGGTTTCCTTTCAGCACAGTGAAATCAAGACCAATGTTGATCGAACTGTTGCGTTCCCATTTCAGGTTTGGATTGGACATGTTGGATGCCTGCACCCTGCCCACACTGTAACGCACACCTGCAGGGGTTATATACTCATAACTGCCTGAGGAAAGGCCAGCCAATGCAGCATAACGGCCGATCTCGCGGTTTCCGTTTTCACCATAGGAAACCCTCAGTTTTCCATAATCCATCCAACTGGTTAAGCTCTTCATGAATCTTTCGTTGGTGAATACCCAGCCCACCGCTGCAGAAGGGAAAAATGCCCTTGGATTCTCAAGTCCAAAAGCAGAATAACCATCGCGCCTGGCCGTAACTGTTACCAGGTATTTATCACCATAGGAATAATTCAACCTGCCCATGAGTGCATCACCGGTAGAATACTGATCGTCGTTGGTAACGGTGATCGTTCTTGCAGCCTGGATGGCATTATAACCGAGGTTATCGTTTGGCGAATAATTCTCCGCATTGGTGCGGCTATACCAGCTCTGGAATTTTTCAGCATTGATCAGGAAAGTGGCATCGAACGTGTGTTTACCGTAAGATTTATTCCAGCCTATGATATTATCCCACTGCCATTGGAAAACGTGATTGTCTTCCCGAACTGAAACACCACCCCGGGTTCCCTGCAAAGGATGCTGAGATGAAAGGTGGTTATAGTTCTTGAACCACTCCCAGCGCGGAGTGAAATTGGATTGATAATAGAATCCATATGGCAGCTTACCCTTGATATAAATGGAACCAAACAGGTTGGTCGTTTTCTGCAACCGGGTTCTGTATTGTATGTCAAGGAAAGGGTTGCTGTTATTACCCACATCGTCGTTTGTACTGGTACGAAGTTTTGTACTATCGTCAGTCAGCAACTGACCATAAGGTGTGGTTCTGATCATGTCGCCGAGCGAAACTGAATAGGGACTTTCATCCCTGTCAGCAAACTGCATGTTCATACCCATGGTAAGCCACTTGGTCACGGTACCTTCCAGGTTGATCCTGGAACGGAATGTTTTATATTTTTCACCTACTGCCAGGCCTTCATTTTCAAGGTAGCCTAATGAAGTATAGTAGTTGAAACTTTCATTTCTTCCGGAGATGGCAACCGTATAATCCTGGCCTGATGAAGCCCTGTTATACATCTGGTCTTCCCAGTCTGTTGGCGTACCATTCTTATAATTTTTCACTTCTACAGGGAAGAATCTGAGACGATTGAGCCAGATATCGATTGGATCACCAGTGGCGCCAGTCAGGGCTTTCCATTCGTCAACTGACAGGCCAGGGGGAAGTTGCCTGGGATCTGTAAACTGGTATTTTATATTTGGCTTGGAGGTAGAATCAAATCCCCTCATACTCCACAGCACATCTGTTCTCCAGTTTGTAAATTCATCTGGCGAAAGCAACTTAGGATATTGCTCAAGAAGATTAAGATTATAATTCGCATTGACCGAGATCTGTGGCTTTCCGATCTTACCCTTTTTAGTGGTGATCAGGATAACGCCGTTGGCAGAACGTGCTCCAAACACCGCTGCAGAACTGGCATCCTTAAGGATGTCTATAGTTTGGATATCATTGGGATTCACATCATCAAGGCTACCGGGAAAGATCACTCCGTCCACAACAAGCAATGGAGATGTTGAAGCATTCAATGAACCACGGCCGCGCACCAGCAGACTACCACCACCCTTGGCAGATGGATTAAGGCTAACATCCAATCCAGGTGCATTGCCCCGAAGCATGTCTTGCACTGATCTTGGATTCTCATTTTCAAGCTGTGTGGCTTTGACCTGGGCAACAGCACCGGTAAGATCTTTTTTCTTTTGTGTACCATAACCCACCACAACCACTTCACCAAGCTGGTTCTGTTGCTCTGTGAAATGAACTTCAATGGGGCCTGATACACTGGCCAAAGAAACTTCCTGGGCGGTATACCCTGCATAAGTGATCAACAGCGTAGCCGTGCTCTCCACTCCTTTCAGCGAGAAAACACCGTTAGCATCAGTTAACACGAATTTTTTTGAACCTTTCACGGCCACTGTCGCACCCGATAAAGGTTCATTTTTTGCATCCGTAACACGACCCGTTACGTCAATAGGTGCTTTTTTAAATTTACCCGCAAGTTTCTCTTTTCCAGGAACATCTAAAGCTGAGAGAGAAGAATAACTGACCATAATCGTCATCATCAGCATGCACCGTAATAATAGGGCATGTGGGATTTTTTTTGACATTAGCTGCAGTTGAGTTGGTTAGATAATTATATACAATCTAGTTTATTGGAAATATGAAATCCAAGGAAATCGTTTGAAGACGGTGTTCCTTAACCCCATCCGTTTGCCTTAACTATTCCCAGTTCCAGACCCCTCAATTCAGCCAGTCCACGCAGTCTTCCGATACAGGAATAACCTGGGTTTGTGGTCTTTTTCAGATCATCCAGCATCTGGTGGCCATGATCGGGTCTGAACGGTATGGATGCACTGAGCCCCTGCTGAATTTTGAGGATCTCGGTCATCACCGCATACATATCCACATCTCCACCGAGGTGATCATCTTCATAAAAATTGCCGGCTGCATCTTTCTTCACGTTGCGGAGATGGACAAAATGAATTTTATTTCCCATTTTCCTCGCCATTTCAGGAAGATCATTGTCAAACGAAGCACCCAGTGAACCCGTGCAAAAACAGGCTCCATTGCTTTCCGCAGGCACCGATGAAATGATGTAGGCATAATCGTCCATGTTCCTCACGATCCTTGGCAAACCAAGAATGTCATAAGGAGGATCGTCGGGATGGATTGCGAGTTTTATACCAACCTCATCAGCTACGGGCGTGATCTGTGAAAGAAAATAAACCAGGTTTTCACGCAGTGCCGTTCTGTCAATGTCTTTATACAATGCCAGTTTCTGGCGCATGTCAGGGATCGAAGCTTTTTTCTCCCCCGGAATCCCGAACATCACAATATTGGCCAGGTTCTCCCTGGATTCAGGAGTGGATCGTTTAAATCGCAGTTCCGCTTCAGCCAGTACTTCAGCCGGATAATCCTGATCAGCTCCGGGTCTCTCCAGGATATAAATATCAAACAGCGCCATATCGTACCAGTTGAAATAAAGCGCCCTGGAACCGTCTTTCATGATAAGATCCAGGTTGGTCCTGGTCCAGTCGTTGACCGGCATGAAATTATACGTGACTATTTTGATCCCGCAGGCCGCGAGATTTCTCAGCGTTTGCTTATACAACTCTATCCAATGCTGGTACCTACCCGTCCGGGTTTTGATCTCTTCATGAATAGTTACACTTTCCACCACATCCCAGGTTAATCCTTTGGACATGATCAGGTCTTTTCTTTTCTGAATATCATCCACCGTCCACAGTTCACCATGGGGCACATGATGTAATGCGGTTACAATCCCTTCTGCACCGGTTTGAAGAATATCTTCCAGTGTTACCGGATCACTGGGGCCGAACCATCGCCAGGTTTGTCTGAGTTTCATAAGCTTTTGTTTTATACACCGGAGAATACACTGAATCCTCCATCAACATAAATAGTTTGTCCGCTCACAAATGACGATGCTTCACTGAGCAGCCAGGTCAATGCACCACATAATTCTTCAGGATCTCCAAATCGTTTATAGGGCGTATTGTTGATCACGGCCTGCCCCCTGGGTGTGAGCGACCCATCGGGATTGGTGAGCAATGCGCGGTTCTGATGTGATATGAAAAAGCCGGGCGCAATGGCATTCATCCTGATCTTGCCCCCGTAACGGTTGGCCAGCTCTACACACATCCACCGGGTATAATTATCAATTGCCGCTTTGGCCATAGAATACCCCAGTACTTTGGTGATCGCCTGGCCCGAAGCCATGGAAGAAATATTCACAATGCTGCCACCCCCGGACTGCACCATCGCCTTGCCAAAAACCTGTACCGGGATCATACTCCCAAAGAGATTCAGCTCAAATACTTTGCGGGTTGCATCAATATCTATGGAAAATATATCATCAGCCGGATCAATCACTGCTTCCTTGATATTACCGCCTGCTCCATTCACCAGGCCATCGATCCGGCCATAGGTATGCATGATCAGATCCAGGCCAGCCTCGAGTTGCTTTCTGTCCAGCACATCTGCAATAACGGCCAGTGCATCCCCACCTGAGGTCTTGATTTCGCAAACCCTTTCGTTCGCTACCTCCTTGTTCCTGCCAATAAGTACCAGCTTGGCGCCGGCCGCAGAAAGACTCCGGACAAAGGCCTCACCCAATACACCCGTGGCACCCGTGACAACGATCACCTTACCCGCTAATGAAAAAGAATCGCTCATGTTGATGGTTATTCTACTCGAAATATAGGATGAGATGGATAGATTCCGCTAGCAGATTTCTGGAAACCGATTGAAATGATTGCCGGCTAAATTCGGAAACCGATTGAAATGGTTTTAATCGCAAAATGATGGATATTTAGCCGGCTCAACCGATTTCTGACTCAATTTTTAAACATGAAAATCTTAACGAAGCAGTCTGTTCTGTTTGCCCTTGCTTCACTATTATCCATTTCATTTTGCGTAGCCCAGGTGAACTGGAAAAAAGTCAATGTACTGATCTATACCCGGAGTGATAGTGTCACCCATGAAGGTAAAAAAGCTTATATCCACGATAATATTGCAGCCGCTGCTGCATCTGTGCAGGCCCTGGGGAAAGAACATGGTTTCAAAACTGAAGTAACCAATGATCCCTCCGTTTTTAATGAAAATAATCTGGCCAGGTTCAACATCATCGTATTTGCCAGCACCAATAATGATGCATTCAATACGGATGAACAAAGAGTGGCTTTCCGCAGGTATGTGGAATCAGGAGGAGGTGTAGTAGGCCTGCATTCTGTGATGGGCACCGAAAGAGCATGGACCTGGTTCAAAAATATGCTGGGTGGAACTTTCTCATGGCATGCTAACAACCAGGTGTATAAAGTGCGCAATATAAAACCCAAACATCCTGCCATGGAAGGAGTTCCACTGGTGTGGGAAAAGAAAGACGAATGTTATTTCGCCAAGGAAATGTATCCGGGTATTGAAGTGCTGATGGCCCATGAGATCAAAACACTCAATCCGGCCCAGGCTGCTGACATTGCCAAAAACGCAGGACTATACGATGAACTCTACCCTGCTGTCTGGTATCATAATTTTGACGGCGGACATGTATGGATCTCGCAATTAGGCCATGATATCGCCAACTATACTGATCCTGTTTTTGTCAATCATATTTACCAGGGCATGAAATATATTGCCTCGCTTACCGCCAGGCGTGATATGACCAAAGCTTATGCAACAACAAGAGACACTCCATTAACATACTATCCTTAAACTTTTCATTTTATGAAGATGAACCGCAGAAAATTTGTTTCGTCAGCAGTAAAAACTGGAGTAGCTACAGGTGTGGCCTCATTTGGCTTTCCATCCATTGTGCCTGCATCTGTGTTCGGCAAAAATGCTCCCAGTAACAGGCTTAACATCGGAGCCATCGGAAATGGAAGAATATCCCGCGATCATGATATGGCCGAGACCCTGAAATATGATCATGCACGGATCATAGCAGTTTGTGATGTTGACAAAAAAAGAGTGGGCGAAGCCGTCACTTATGTCAATGGCTATTACAGCAAGAAAAATGCAACCGATTATAAAGGCGTTACAGCTTATGACGATTATAAAGAATTGCTCGCCAATAAAGATATTGACGGTGTATTGATCAGCACACCTGATCACCAGCATTCCATCATCGGCATCCATGCCGCAGAAGCAGGTAAAGACATCTATCTTCAGAAGCCAACCTCCCTGACCATTGAAGATGGACGGGCACTCAGTAATGCCGTACACCGCACCGGCAGGATCTTACAGATCGGCAGCCAGCAGCGTTCTTCCACACAGTTCAGGTATGCCTGTGAATTGGTGAGGAACGGCAGGATCGGAGAACTGAAAAAAGTTATTATTGGTTTACCCGTAGATCCAAGCGGCGACCCCGAACCCGAGATGCCCATACCAAAAACGCTGAATTACGATGCATGGCTGGGCATGACCCCATATGTTTATTACACTGAAAAACGCGTGCATCCGCAGAATGGATACGACAGACCGGGATGGCTGCGCTGCGAGCAGTTTGGCGCTGGCATGATCACCGGCTGGGGTTCACACCATATCGATATTGCACATTGGGGCATGGATATGGAATACTCAGGACCGGTTGAGATCTGGGGCAGTGCAGAATTTCCCAAATCCGGATTATGGGATGTACACGGTAGTTACAAAACATATGCGAAATATGCCAATGGTGTGGAGATGGAGATCAGCGATTCCAATCCAAACGGCGTCAGGTTTGAAGGCACGAAGGGATGGATCTTTGTGACCCGCGGCAACTATGCAGCAACGACCTCAGACCCGGTGAGCAAAACGCCTACCAAAGCCCTCACTGCAAGCGATCCCGGTATTATCACGTCCAAGATCGGTCCTGATGAGATCAATCTTTATGTAAGTCAGGAGCATCATGGTGACTGGCTGAACAGTATGAAAACCAGGAAGGCACCTATTGCACCGGTAGAAGTAGGGCATCGTTCCTGTTCAGCCTGCCTGCTGCATCATGCGGCTATGAAACTGAAAAGAAAACTCTACTGGAATCCGATCAAGGAAAGATTCCTCAACGACGACGAAGCCAATGCAATGTTGTCCAGACCGAAGAGGTATCCGTATATTTTTTAAACCATGAGAATTATAATATTTTTTTTTCTCATCATAGTGAGCAGTAAGCAGAGAGCAGTGAGCAGCGATTTTCCGAATTCTGCTCACCGCTCACTGCTTACTGCTCACTGCTCAGATACAACGATGCCATGGAAATTCATCACCCTCGACCCAGGCCATTTCCACGCCGCACTGGTGCAGAAAAGCATGTACCCGGAAGTTGACCCTAACGTGCATGTATATGCGCCAAAAGGCAGCGACGTCACCATGCACCTGAACAGGATCAATGGATACAACAGCAGGGCCGTGGGCCCCACTTCCTGGAAAGAGATCGTATATGAAGGGGATGACTTTTTTCCCAGGATGCTGGTCGAAAAACCGGGCAATATTGTTATGCTCGCAGGCAATAACAAAAAGAAAACGGAATACATACTCAGCAGCATCAAAGCAGGGTTTAATGTTTACGCCGATAAACCCATGGTGATCACGGCCAATGCATTTCCCATGCTGGAAGAAGCCTTTAAACTGGCTGAAAAAAAGAAGCTGCTGTTGTACGATATCATGACGGAGCGATATGAGATCACTACCATGATCCAGAAAGACCTGTCCATGATGCCGGAGATCTTTGGCAAGCTGATCAAAGGAAGTCCTGAGAACCCCGCCATCACCAAGGAAAGTGTTCACCATTTTTATAAGGAAGTTTCGGGTGCCCCTCTGCAACGTCCGGCCTGGTTCTATGATGTTGAGCAGGAAGGAGAAGGTATAGTGGATGTTACCACGCACCTGGTAGACCTGGTTCAATGGGAAGCTTTTCCCGGCCAGATCATCGATTACAAAAAAGATATCAGGATCAATAAGGCCAGGCGCTGGCCCACAGCGGTATCTCTGCCCGAGTTCACCGCCAGCACTGCAGCTACAGCATTCCCCGATTATCTCAGGAAAAATGTTGACGCCAACGGGTCATTGCAGGTCAGTTGCAACGGGGAGATCAATTATACACTGAAAGGCACTTATGCGAAAGTATCTGTGATCTGGAATTATAAAGCTGAACCCGGAGGAGGCGATACACATTTCTCCATAATGCGGGGCACACTGTCCAACCTGGTGATCCGCCAGGGAAAAGAACAGAAATTCCAGGCAAAACTCTACATAGAAAAAAATCCAGGCCTGAGCAATGCACAGGTGGAAAAAGCATTTACAAAACTGGAGCAGAAATATCCCGGCATTTCCCTTTTTACAAATGATAAAGGTTGGGAAGTAACCATACCGGACTCTTACCGCGAAGGCCATGAAGCGCATTTTGCAAGGGTTACTGAAAAATACCTGGGTTACCTGAAAAGCGGTAAACTTCCTGCCTGGGAGGTACCGAATATGATCGCGAAATACTATACTACCACTCAGGCTTTGAAACAAAGTCAAAAGTAAAAAGTCAAAAGTCAAAATATTTTTGAATTTTAACTTTTGACTTTTTACTTTTCACTATGCGCACACTTTTCTTCCTGCTTTTTTCTGCCAGCTGCTTTGCCCAGACATCACCGAAGATCCACCTTAACCAGGAAGGATTTTATATAAATGCGCCGAAGATCGCCATACTGACCAACATCGATAACACCGGGCTTTTCTACGTTATGGGAAATAATGGCGACACCGTTTTCAGGGGACAGATCTCAGCCCCGGAAAAATCAAAAAACTCTTCACTGATTTGTCGTACCCTGAATTTTTCAGAACTGAATCAACCCGGAAATTACCGGGTCTTTGTTCCCGGCACAGGCAGCTCCTATCCTTTCACCATCTCAGATCATGCCTACTTAAAAACAGCTACGGCTACACTAAAGGGATATTATTTTCTGCGGGCATCAATGCCCATAGAAGCCCAATATGGAGGTCAGTGGAGCAGACCGGCCGGGCATCCTGATGATAAAATCGAGATCCATCCTTCTGCGGCCACCGATAAAAGACCTGCGGGAACCATTGTTTCATCACCTGGAGGCTGGTACGATGCTGGTGACTATAATAAATACATTGTGAATTCAGGGATCACCATGGGCACTTTGTTATCGGCCTACGAAGACTTCCCTGCCCATTTTGATAAACTTAAAACACAGATCCCTGAATCAGGCAATCAACTTCCGGATATCATTGATGAGCTCCTGTATAACCTCAGGTGGATGCTGACCATGCAGGATCCCAACGATGGCGGTGTATATCACAAATGCACCAATGCAGAATTCGATGGGATGGTAATGCCCGGTGTAACCAAACTGCCGCGCTATATGGTGCAGAAATCCACGGCAGCAACACTTGATTTTGTAGCGGTCACTGCCCAGGCGGCCAGGGTGCTCAGGAAATTTGATAAGATCTTACCCGGACTTTCAGACAGCTGCAGGAATGCCGCGATCAATGCATGGCAATGGGCCATCAGGAATCCGGGCCTCTTGTATCACCAGGCTGAACTGAATAAGAAATTTGAACCTAAGATCAACACAGGTGCCTATGGGGACGGTAATTTGAAAGATGAATGGTTTTGGGCAGCATCGGAACTATTTGTGACCACACGGGATAAAACATATGAACTCTGGATCATCGATAAACTGGAGGGGACTGTGCGGCTGGTGAGCTGGAATTCGGTTGGCCTGGCGGGTGCCTATTCGATGATACGGAATGAAAAAAATCTTCCCCCCAACTTCATCAATAATCTCGCGACCATTAAAACAAGAGTGAAGGAATTTGCGGACAGCCTACTGAGCAGGCAACAGGCCACAGCCTTCAGAACCGTGATGGGAGGTTCGGCAAAAGATTTCGAATGGGGATCCAATGGAGTTGCAGCCAACCAGGGTATAGCGCTGATGAACGCTTATTTTATTACCAAAGAAAAAAAATACCTGGAAGCTGCATTGTCGAATGCTGATTATATACTGGGACGCAATGCAACGGGTTATTGTTTTATTACGGGAGCAGGTTCCAGATCCCCTATGCATCCACATCACAGGCCTTCAGTGGCCGATGGCATTGCAGATCCGGTTCCGGGTTTAGTGGCCGGGGGACCGAATCCCGGCAGGCAGGATGGATGTAAATATGAATTCACAGAACCAGAAACCAGCTATACTGACGATGATTGTTCTTATGCTTCGAATGAGATAGCGATCAACTGGAATGCACCGGTGGTTTATCTTCTTAATGGGTTGGAATTCTTATTAAGTCAAAAGTAAAAATCTCTTTTTTGACTTTTTACTTTTGAATTTTCACTTCAATTCTTCATGAAAACATTCGCCGCATTCTGCGTAGTGATCCTCGCTACTTCATTCACATCACTACCTGTGACCTCTGCCAGTTTATCAGCAATATATTTCAGGTAACTGCTTTCATTTCTTTTCCCCCTGAAAGGCACGGGGGCCAGGTAAGGCGCATCCGTTTCCAGTACCACCCTGCTCAATCCAACTTCACGTATCACTTCATCAAGACCAGATTTCTTAAATGTAACAACGCCGCCTATTCCTAAATACATCCCCATCTCCATGATCTCTTCAGCCTCTTCACGGGTGCCGCCAAAACAATGAAAAATGCCTCTTATATACCCGTTGAATTCTTTGACAACATCAATGCATTCGCGAAGGGAATTTCGCGAATGGATCACAACGGGCAGCCTGTAGTTGGTAGACCATTCCAGCTGTTTTCTGAATACCTCGAATTGTTTTTCTTTATAGGTCAGATCCCAGTAAAAATCCAGCCCGATCTCCCCCACCGCGGCAAAATTTCTGACTGCCAGCCAATCCCTCACGATCTCCAGCTGCTCATCTGCATCTTCTTTCACATAACAGGGATGCAGACCCATCATGGGGTAGCATCGCCCGGGGAACTCGTTCTCCAGGTCAAGCATCCCGTCAATGGAGCTTTTATCAATATTGGGCAGGAAAAATCGCTCCACCCCCTCCTGTATGGCCCGCCGGATCATTTCCGACCTGTCTTCCAAAAATTCTTCTGAATAAAGATGGCAATGTGTATCAATCAGTTGCGCTTTGTTCATGGCCTAAATATCATAATTAATCAGATAGCACGTTAAACCCTTGTGTTTATTGGCCGTCTGAATTATGTACCCTTTAACAAATGAACTTAAATCATCAAACCTCAATTGCCTTTTATGACAAGCTTTAACACCATCGCCCGTACCCTGACCATGTTCCTGGCCACGGGCGTCCTACTGGTTTCTTCCTGTAAAAAAGAGGAAACTCCGGCCCAGGATCCTGAAGTAGTTGCAGAAGCAACTGTCAACGAGATCGAACTTAGCGCAACCTTTGAAGACGTATTTGATAATGCAGCAGGTATTGACGGTACCACAGCCGGCGACGACCTGGGCATATATGGCGGCACGGGATTCGGGATTTTTCCGGGCCAGGCCACCCAAACAACCGTTACCTGCTATACGGTAACCGTTACCCCTAAAGACAAGGGTGTATTCCCCAAAAAAGTGGTGCTTGATTTCGGTACCGGTTGTGAGATCAATGGTCATGTGAGAAAAGGAAAGATCATTACCGTCTACTCTGGTCCCCTCCACATTCCCGGAAATAAGGCAGTCACCGAATTCGATGGCTACCAGATCGACGACTTTAAGGTCACTGGCCGCCACGTGATCCTGAACAGTACAGAACCAGGCGCAAACCAGCGGAAGTTCACCAGAACGGTTGAAAACGCCAAAGTAACCAATGTAAGTACCGGATTCTGGAGATCCTGGAGCGCTGTGATCACCATGAAACAGATCGAAGGCAATGGAACCCCATTATGGCCGGTAGATGATGTTTACCAGTTTACAGGAAGGCGCGAAGGTGCAAATTCAAAGGGCCGGACCTGGGTCTCAGAAACCAAAGAACCCCTGATCAAGGCTTTTACATGCCCCTGGATCTCAAAAGGTATCCTCGTTATTAGTGTGAACGGCACCGTTGGGTCTATAGATTTTGGAAATGGCGCTTGCGACGATGAAGCTACTGTGACTATAAATGGTGTGTCAAAAACGATAAAACTGCGTTAAAAAATTGTTGCACAGTACAAAAAGAATTGTAACTTAGACCCAGTTTTCATAGGGTACGGATTAAAAACGGGCCAGGGTGTCTACCCAGGCCCAATTCATTTTCAGGAGGTTATGGAGGTTTCAATGCAGTTTTTCGGTTACCCAACCCCGTGCCCGGATCGCCTCCAGAACTAACGGCAATGCATACCTTAGCCTTTCAAAGGCCTTTTCACTGTCGTGAAACACGATTATATCCCCGGGTTTAAAATTTTTCAGAACATTTTCTGCGCACTGTTCACCATTTATTGCAGTATCAAAATCTCCACTCACCAAACTCCACATCACCGGCTTCAATCCCAGCTCATTTCTGATCTTACGAAGCTGACTGAATGAGATACGGCCATAGGGCGGCCTGAATAATTTCGATTGAATATATGGCTGTGCTTCCCTGGCATCCGCGATATAAGCCTCAGTAGTGGTTTGCCATCCGTTCGGGTGACGATAGGTGTGATTGCCCGTGCTATGGCCTTCCTGGATGATCCTCTGATACAGATCGGGATACATTTTCACGTTCTGGCCGATACAGAAAAAACTTCCTTTTGCGCCGTATTCTTTCAATTGATCAAGAACAAAAGGCGTTGCTATTGGATGGGGACCATCGTCAAAACTCAAATAAACTTTATTGTCTTCCGCCGGCATCTCCCAGAGGCAATGCCGGTAAAGCTGTTTTAATATCCAGGGTGTCCTTATTGTATAGAACATTACCAAAAATAATGCAAACCCTATTCCCTGACTCTTTTTCTGACTCTCCGACTCTCTGCCTCACCGACTCTCCGACTTCAGTATCTTCGCATTCATGGAAAAAATAAGGGTAAGATTTGCTCCCAGCCCTACAGGAGGTCTCCACCTGGGCGGCGTGAGAACCGTGTTATATAATTATCTTTTTGCCCGGCAGCACCAGGGCACATTCATACTTCGTATTGAAGACACTGACCAGAACCGGTTTGTACCCGGTGCCGAAGATTATATAGTGGAATGCCTCAATTGGTGTGGGCTTATTCCCGATGAAAGTCCGCAGCAAGGTGGCCCCTATGCCCCTTACAAACAGAGCGAAAGAAAAGCCTCTTACCTGGCATATGCCGAGCAACTGGTAGAAACCGGCCATGCTTATTATGCCTTTGACACACCCGAAGAACTGGAACAAATGAGGATCAGGTTTAAGACAGAAGAAAACCCCTCACCCCAGTATGATGCCCGCATACGAATGCAAATGAAGAACTCCCTGTCGGAGCCTGATAAAGCGAAGCAATGGAAATCTGAAGGTGTTCCATACGTGATCAGGATCAGGATGCCGGAAAACGAAGAGATACATTTTTCCGACCTGATCAGGGGCGACGTTCATTTTAATACCGGCCAGTCAGATGATAAAGTGCTTCTTAAAGCTGATGGTATGCCAACCTACCATCTTGCGGTAGTAGTGGACGATTACCTGATGAAAATAACCCACGCTTTCAGGGGCGAAGAATGGCTGCCATCCGCACCCGCACATATACTGCTTTGGAAATACCTGGGCTGGGAAAAAGATATGCCCCAATGGGCCCATCTTCCCCTGATACTAAAACCCGACGGGCATGGTAAGTTGTCAAAAAGAGATGGCGACAAACTGGGCTTCCCGGTATTTGCCATGAACTGGACCGATCCCAAAACAGGGGAACTGACCGCAGGTTTCCGCGAACGGGGATTTTTGCCTGAGGCCTTCATTAATATGCTGGCCATGCTCGGTTGGAATGCAGGAACAGAACAGGAAATATTTACCATTGAAGAACTGATCCAGCAATTCTCCATTGAAAGAGTGCACAAAGGCGGCGCAAAATTCGACTTCGAAAAAGCAAAATGGTTCAACCACGAATGGATCAAAAGGAGCAGCCACGAAAGACTGCTTCCTGATGTGAAAATATATTTCGACAAAGCAGGAATCGAAACGGATCCAGCCCTGTTGGCGAAGGTGATCGACCTGGTGAAGGAAAGATGCACCCTGGTGCCCGATTTTGTGGAGCAGGCCTCCTTCTTCTTCATCAGGCCGGTACAATATGATCTTGAACCCGTTAAAGGGAAATGGAATGCTGAGAAGAAATTGTTTTTCTCTGAGTTCTCTGAGAAACTAAACAATATATCCCACTGGGATTTTGCCACCATCGAACAGGTTTTTAAGGAGCTTGCTGCTGAAAAAAATATCAAAGGCGGTGAACTCCTGCAACCACTGAGGATCATGCTGGTGGGTGGTAAATTTGGTCCTCCTGTTTTCGCAATCGCAGAAATTCTTGGCAAAGTAGAAACCATTGGCAGGATCAAAGAGGTAACTGGCTTGCTGGGTGAATAAGTTTAATTTAGATCTATGAGCGATATATCATCATCTAGACCCATACGCGTGCTGGTGGCCAAAGTTGGCCTGGACGGGCACGACAGAGGAGCCAAAGTGATCGCTACCGCACTCCGGGATGCAGGCATGGAAGTGATCTATACCGGTCTCAGGCAAACGCCTGAAATGGTGGTGCAGGCTGCACTCCAGGAAGACGTGGATGCCATTGGTATAAGCATCCTCTCCGGGGCACATATGACCGTATTCCCAAAGATCATTTCGTTGATGAAGGAAAACGACATGCACGATGTATTGCTCACTGGCGGAGGAATCATTCCTGAAGATGACATGAAACAACTGCAGGCCCTGGGAGTTGGTAAATTGTTCGCACCAGGTACCAACACACACGAGATCGCGGGATATATCCGTGAATGGACAGAAAAAGAAAAAACAAAATAATCAAAGTGGATACTTTACTGACAGTTTTGAATAACGGTATACTTACCGTGACCATCAACAGGCCGGATAAGTTAAATGCGTTGAACAGCACGGTACTTACTGAACTGAGTAATGTTATAGATGATGTGTATTGGAACAGTGAAGTACATGGAGTGATCATCACCGGTGCGGGTCCCAAATCCTTTGTAGCAGGCGCTGATATTTCCGAGTTCATGAAACTCAGCAATGAAGAAGGTGCACAACTTGCAAAAAGAGGACAGGATATTTTTTTCAAGATAGAAAATTGTCCCAAACCGGTAATAGCGGCGGTGAATGGATTTGCGTTGGGTGGTGGCTGTGAACTCGCGATGAGCTGCCATATGAGGATGGCGTCCAACAACGCCAAATTCGGGCAGCCGGAAGTGAACCTGGGGATCATACCGGGTTATGGTGGAACACAGAGACTGGCCCAATTGGTGGGCAAAGGCAAGGCCATGGAACTGATCCTGTCTGCCAATATGATCGATGCAAGCCAGGCACTGCAATTGGGGTTGGTGAATCATGTCACCGAGCCTGATCAGCTGATCGCTGAAACAGAAAAGCTGTTGACCACCATCTTATCTAAATCACCCCTGGCAGTGAGCAAATCGATAGAAGCCATTAATGCAGGTTTTATCCATGAAGTGAATGGATTCAATGCCGAAATAAAGCTTTTTGGCGATTGTGTGGGTACTGACGAAATGAAAGAAGGTGTAACTGCATTTCTGGAAAAACGAAAAGCAAACTTTCGATAAGAAAAAAGTCAACTCCAAAAGTTCGGAGATGGCTCTATCCCGCTTATCTATTGCATTCTCCGGCTAACTTGTTAACCGGCAAGCACATTAAAAGAAAAAGAGGCTGTCTCAATTAGTTTTGAGACAGCCTCTTCATTTAGGTTATACTAAGTGTGATTATTGATCCCACCATACTCTCGAGCTCCAGTTGTCTGAAGCAGGAGTAAGGCCCTGAACACCTGCATTATAGTTTGTTCCATTCAGTGAAGCTTCACCGGTTGGATACAGCTGCCTTCTTGGAATCTGGCCGCCTGAGAAATTACCTGTGAATGTAACTGGTGTAAGAACAGGATAGCCTGACCTTCTCCAATTGCTCCATGCCTCAGAACCGTTCATCAGAATACCTGTTGTAGCCCAGAATTGCTCATTGATCATTTTCAATGAAGCGGCAGTGCTGGTAACATTCAGCGGATTTGCAGCAACATAGGCATCAATGGTAGCTTCAGGGATCGCAGCAGTTGTTCCCAGGTTGGCCATGGTCATCATGCCTGCTTTCAAACCGTTAGCGTAGTGCGTGGCTGCGTTAGCGCCAACACTCCAGCCTCTTACAGCTGCTTCTGCAAGCAGCAACTCAGTTTCAGCATAAGTCATCATGAATAAAGCTCCGTTCCTGTCACGATAGTGACCACGTGGCCTTGAATAATTACCAATGGGGGTAACATCGCCAGCTCCGCCGCTAGGACCAGGATAGCCTGGAGCTTTGGAAATATCTGTTGCGCCAGCATTCATGTCATATCCGTTTGGCATACCAAGTTGCTTGGCATATGTGTTATCGCCGGCAGAAAGTGAGTTGTTACCAGCAAAACCTGCAACAGGAATTTCTGCAATGGCACTAACCCTTGGATCAGTGGTAGCCTTCAGAAAATCAATGAGCGTCTTTGACCACCTTGTTTCATAAAGGTCAGCCGGAATATCATAAGCCCTGTTATTAGGATTGGTATATCCATTGGCCTGGTCGCTTTTCATAAAAGCATCATCTGCAAAACTGGTGAACACGCCACCTGCATATGCTTTTTCAGCCCAGGCTTTTGCGAATGCTGCGTCCCTCTTGGTAAAACGCATGGCAATACGGAGCATCACTGAATTTGCCAGTTTCTTCCATTTAGCGATATCCTTGTTGTAGATCAGGTCAACTGACAACGCCTGCTTTGAAGCATCAAACAGCTTGGTAGCCGTTTCCAGTTCTGCCAGTAACCCTTTCAGAACATCTTGCTGCTTATCATATTTTGGTGCATTCAAACCCTCGGCTCCTTTAAAAGCCTCTGTATAAGGAATATCACCATAAATATCTGTTGCATATGCAAGCGCCATCACTTTTATTACAGTGGCCGCGGCAACGGAATTAGCACGGGCAGGATCAGCACCATAGATCTTGATGATCTCATTTGCCAGGCTGGCTGAACGAAAAGCGTCATTCCAGGCGCCTGCAGTGTAAGAAAGTGTGTTAGACGACTGTACATACTTATCCATGTTGCTGTAATAAGTGGCACCACCTGTACTAGTCGAAGCAAGGAGCTGCACCCATCCGGTTTGGAATAGTACAGGGCCATCATAACCACCGATGGTTTCCTTATAAGTATTCTGTGCATTGGTTAAGAAATAGTCAACATTGAACGACGCAGGCGTAGCCCTTGTGGGGTCAGTGTTGAGCTGAGTAAAATCCTTAGTACAGCTCACCTGGACGATGAACAGACCGGTTAATAATATATATGTTATCCATTTCATGTTGTGATAATTTTTGATTACTAATGTTTTTCTTTTGTTTAGTTTTTAAACTTGATATTCAGATTCACACCATAAGACCTGGTAGTTGGAAGGTTAGTTCCTTCTATACCATAGTAGCGAACATTAGAACCAAAAGTGGCTTCCGGATCGATATTATCAGAGTTCTTCATGACGGTCCAAAGGTTTCTGCCTACAAGAGCGATCTGAACGCCAGATACATACTTGAGCGATTTAAGAATAGAAGCAGGAAGACTATAACCCAAAGACAACTGACGCAGTTTGATGAAATCACCATCGAGTACGTGAGTTTTTGTAATATTCTGGGCAATTGACCTGTAATATCCCTGTGCATCGGCAGCAACAGTATTAGTTGCACCAGTTGAAGTAACACCCTTAGTGATACCAGTCTCTCTGCCTTCCAGGGTCATCTTGTTCAGACCCCTGAAGATTGAATAATAGCTGGTTGCAGAAAGGATCTTGTTACCAAAGCTGTAATCAAACAGGAAAGAAAAACTGAAGCCTTTGAAATTGAATTCGTTGTTCAAACCTCCGTAAGTGGTTGGAAGTACACTACCCATTGGGATCAGATCACCCCTGACTGGATATCCTGATGCATCCACGATCATTTCGCCTTTTGAATCATACTTATAATCATAAGCCATGATCTGAGGACCAGGAAGTCCTACTACATAAGCTGTAATAGCATTTCCAAGAGTAGCCCTGTTCTGACCGAGGTTGATACGGTTGCCGGCTACGTCTGTTTTCACTACTTCATTCTTCACATTAGTGAAGTTGAATGACACATTCCAGCTGAAGTTCTTAGAACGGATCGGCGTACCACTGATCAACAACTCGAGACCGTTATTCTTCATAGATCCCGTAGGAACATAACCACTGGTATAACCTGAAGTAATACTGTATTGAGCTGACATCACCTCATTCTGGGTCTTCTTTGTATAGTAGGCGATATCTACATTCAACCTGCTTCCAAAGAACCTGAGGTCAGCGCCAACTTCAAACTCTTCAGTTGTGAACGGCTTCAACAGACCACTTGGCAATGAAGTTGGGAATGAACCCACAGGCTGTCCCAGATAAGAGTTACCCAGGTTATAATATACCTGTGTCTGGTAAGGTGTGGTCAACTCATTACTTGTTTTGGCCCATGATGCACGGAGCTTGCCAAAATTAAGTATGCCGCCCAGATCTGTGAATTCAGAGAAAATAAAGCTGGCGTTCACAGACGGAACGAAGATGGTATTGTTGCCATCAGGCAGTGTTGAATAAGCATCATAACGTCCGGTAGTTCCCAACGTCAGGAAATTCCTGTAACTGAAATCCACGGTATAATAAGCTGAATTCACCTGGTAAGCAGAATATCCGTAACCGGTATTTCTGTTGGTTACGTTACCAATAGTATAGAGATAAGGCAGGATGAATGGCCCACCGGAAATACTGACTGATTCATATTTGTTCTTACGCATGTTGCCACCGATCGCAGCATCCAGGCTGATGGAACTGGTCAGTTTATGTGTAGCACCTATCAAACCGTCAATGTTATACTCAGACAGTTCTGATTTTGACTGGTTACCGAGACCACCTGCTGCACCTTGTGAATAGGCTGTACCCCATGGTGTAACGTTAAGGCCCCTGTCGTTGATCAGGTCATAACCCATACGGGCCTGCGCATATAACCAGCTGGTGAAATTATACTTCAATGTAGCGGCTGTAAGCAACCTTTTTCTGTCCTGGTCGTTCACGAACTGATTAACCACGAACCATGGATTGCTCACATATTCGTCGTCACTGAACTGGATCTCCTTGCCTGTAACAGGATCATATCCTGGATTCAGGATATTCTGATCGATATTATTAGCCAGGAACAGTCCGTTATTCGCATTCAGCGGACCATCACTCAGGTAAGGAACGTTATTGTTCTTTTGATCAATATATTGAGCAAATACAGTGGCACTTAGCTTTTTACTGATATTCTGCTGAACATTCAGGGTGAACGTATTCCTTTGCATTCCACTGTTACGCAGGATGGACTCATTACCCAGGTTTGAATAAGACAACCTGAATGAGCCATTCTCACCGCCTTTTGAAAGTGCAATGGTGTTAGTCAGGGAAGAACCCTGGCGATAGAAATTCTCGATATTATTCTTATAAGCTGAATAAGGATAGCTCTTGCCGTCGAACTGGATCACCTGACTTCCATCAAGTTTTCCACCCCAGCTAAAACGAGCTGCATTCCTTGCTCCAATAGCAGTAGTGGGTTTCAAACCACCAACACCCTGACCATATTCATACTGGTAATCAGTAAAATCAAGGGCATCTTCCATCATATAGTTCATGTTGTACTCTACCCCGAATTCGTTCTTCTTGCCTGTTTTTGTAGTGATGAGGATCACACCATTAGAGGCCCTGGAACCATACAGCGCAGACGCTGACTGGCCTTTCAGAACAGTCATATTCTCGATATCATCCGGGTTCAGGTTACCGATACCATCACCGTTATCACCACCGCCCCACTCACCTGCACTTCCGCGCTGGGTGTTATCCATGGGAACACCGTTGATCACGAATAATGGAGCACCTGAAGAGTTGATACTGGGGTTACCGCGAAGCAAAAGCTTGGTGGTTCCCTGCGGTCCACTGCTAGTGCTGGATACCTTCAGACCAGCAACACGGCCGGATAATGAATTACCAACGTTGTTTTCACGAGCTTGGGTCAACAGATCTCCGCTCACCGTAGTGACCGAATAACCCAGTTTCCTGGATTGCTTGGAAATACCTTGTGCAGTTACCACGATATCCGACATCTGGGTGGCATCCTGGCTAAGGTTGATCATAATGTTGTTCTGGCTTGCCCCAACTGCTAGGTCTCTTTTGGCGAATCCCACAGAAGTGATCTCAAGTACAATATCCCCGCTGGGGACTGTAAGGCTGAAAGCACCTTCAGAGTTGGTGCTGGTTCCTGAGGCGCTTCCCTTAACTTTTACGGAAGCGGATACCACTCCCAGGTTGTCAGGCCCTAATACCTTCCCCGTCAGCTGGCGGGTCTGGGAATAAGATAACAACCCTATCCCTAAAACCAGGATAGTCGTTAGCATTGATCTTAACATAGTAGTCTTGTTTGGTTTAGTAAAGAAATTTCTGATTAGTTCCAATAAGTAGGGCAGATTATAAAAAAAGCTGTGACTGACATTAGATAAGTAATCTCGTCATTATGCTGCTCGAAAATATAAAAAAACTTGTTAACCGGACAACTAAATGATATATGTGGCTATTAATGAGATGAATGGTTAAACAATATCATGTAATTCTTACACCTTTAACCAGTTTTTCAGGATCAATTACAACATGCCTGATCTTCTTTCTTTTCCATGTATATACAATATGTACAAGACCGTCACTGGTTTGCAGCACATACGGATAGGAGAACTCCGCGCCTTTTTCATCATAAAGCACCAGCGAACTGTACCACAGTTTGCCATC
This sequence comes from Chitinophagaceae bacterium, assembly GCA_035298945.1. Lineage (GTDB taxonomy): Bacteria > Bacteroidota > Bacteroidia > Chitinophagales > Chitinophagaceae > Pollutibacter. Next base: position 53,506 of record DATGXN010000379.1, read on the forward strand.
ATCTGAAACGGCCAGGTTGATAGGCGAACGTGGTCCCCACTCGCCTTTGGCCGACTTCACATGGTTATATACCAGTATATGCCTGCCAGATTTCAATGTTGCAGCATCGATTCCGGAATTGTTATTGGGAATGACAGTGGGCTGCAGCATGGTCCAGGTACGTCCGTTGTCGTAACTCCAGGTTTCATTTAAAACACCGTCCATGCTTCTGCATATAGCCTGCAGTTTTGAATTGCCATGCTCTAATATGGATGGTTGGATCCCGCTCAACGTCTTGCCATCATTCAGGACTTCGGATTTGGTCCAGCTATGCCCAAAATCCCTGGTATATTCAAAATGCACTCGCCAACCCTTGTTCTCCGTGCTGGAAGGGCAGATCAGCAGGCCGTCGCGCAGTACAGGTTTGTTTTTTATAGGCCCCAGGATACCGTCCGGCATCTGCTCAGCAGCAGACCAGGTTTCTCCATGGTCATTCGACCTTTTGATCCATCCCGTCCAACCCTGTACATTGGGACCTATCTTGTAAAACAAGATCAACTCCCCTCCCGGCACCTGGTACAGTACAGGATTATAACAGGCATACCTGGTTTTTTCATTGATCCACCCATCCGCGATCATCCTGGGCGCAGTCCATTTGCCTTTATTATATCTGCTCATATAAATACACACATCAGGGTTGCCTTCATTTGTACCACCAAACCACGCAGCCACTAACCCACCGGGAGTTTCAACTATGGTAGAAGCATGGCAGGAGGGAAATGAAGCCGTGTCGTAGATGAACTGATCCTGAAGTATCGCAGAACTGACCTGGCCCGATAGCTTGAAAGAAAAAAAACTACAGGCCGTCATGAATACCAGTGAGGCAAATGTTTTCATAACAGTAATATTAAATCAAATACCAAGTTTTGCTCATTTTTTCATATGTTGAATTCCAAATTTTCAACAAGGCTCATGAGGATCCTTCTCATTCTAATTATACTGGCAAGTTCTGCATTTTTCTCTCCCTCTGCCAATATTCCCAAAGGCGATCCGGATAATGGCGGACTTTTTCTGCCTGATGGCTTCCGCGCAGTTGTGGTGGTGGACAGCTTACCCGCAAGGGCAAGGCATCTTGCCATTAATGCCAACGGCGACATCTATGTAAAAGGTAACAAGCCCATGGAGGGAGGTGCAAATTTTGTTCTCAGGGATACCAACAATGATGGCAAAGCTGACAGCATCAGGAATTTCGGACCATTCCCAGACGAAGGCGCCTACGCCACGGGCATGCGTATACATAACGGTTACCTATACACGGCTTCTCAGAATATCGTTTACCGGTATAAACTTACCAAAGGTGATATGATCCCTGCCTCAGAACCAGAGATCATTGTGGTGGACAGTGGGCACAGGAGGGAACATGATGGCAAACCCCTGGCTTTTGATGATCAGGGCTATATCTATGTACCGTTTGGCGGCCCATCGGATGCCTGCCAGGAGGCGAACAGGGTGCCTAATTCCCCTGGCAAATTTCCCTGCCCGCTCCTGGACTCGAATGCGGGCGTCTGGAAATTTAAAGCAGACAAATTAAATCAATTCAGAACCAGGGACGGCATCAGGGTAGCTACTGGTTTGCGCAGTATAGTGGCGATGCAATGGAATAAGAACGACAAAACCCTCTATGCCGTTGGACATGGACGTGACGGTATGGGCCAGACATGGCCACAGTATTATACACCCTGGGAAAGTGCTATGCTTCCTTCCGAGGCATTCTATAAACTGAAACCTGGAGCAGATGCGGGATGGCCATATTATTATTATGACCAGATGAAGAAAAAGGTCATGCGAAATCCTGAATATGGCGGTGATGGCAAGAAAGAATTCAAAGCCGATACCATTACAAAACCCATCTTTGGATTTGGCGGTCACTGGGCACCCAATGACCTGCTATTCTACACGGGCAGCCAGTTTCCTGAACGATACAAGAAAGGAGCTTTTGTTGCTTTCCATGGCTCTACTAACCGTGCCCCCTACCCGCAGGCCGGGTACATTGTAGCTTTCCTGCCATTTGAAAATGGAAAACCAACAGGCGCACTCGAAGTGTTTGCAGACGGCTTCACGGGCCTGGATACTATAATAAATACCTCCGATGCCGTTTACAGGCCCATGGGACTGGCACAAGGCCCTGATGGCTCATTGTATATTTCAGAGTCAAATAAAGGAAAGATCTGGAGGGTGATGTTCAAGGGCGATAAAACAACATTTGGTTCAAAGCAATTGGCCAAAATGAAAAAACGGGCCCAACGCACTTATGTCAAAGTCCCCGATGAGATAAAAGATAATCTTGACTATGGCAAACCTGAATTCAAGGGGCAGATGATCTACCAGACCTATTGCAGGGCTTGCCACCAGCGCGATGGCAAAGGAGATGGCACCAGGTTCCCCCCATTGGCACAATCAGAATGGGTGAATGGCGATAAAGAAAGACTGATCAATGTTTTATTAAAAGGGATGACTGAACCCATCCAGGTGGCGGGGAAAGAATATTCAGGCGCGATGCCCGGTTTTAACTTCCTGACGGATTCACAACTTTCTGACCTGATAAACTATATCAGAACAAACTTCACAAATACGGCCGACTCGGTTCTGGCCGAAGAAGTAAAACAGGTCAGAAATAAACCGGCAAAATAAAAACTATCATTTCACATAGACGGGGTTCGCTATCCCGTTCATGTCGTACACAATGGCCCCGCCTTTGATGGTCATCTCACATTCCAGTTTCTCTTTGCCTGCCAGCTTGTACCCGGTTTTATCATAAAATCCGAAATCGCCTTTCCTGATATTCAGAATAGTAATATCAGCTTCCGCGCCAACAGAAAGATTCCCAAGGTTTTCTCTTTTGATCACCTGCGCAGGCGTCCATGTGCTTGCCTTGATCACATCCACCAGGGGCATGCCCATCAACATGAACTTGGACATCACTCCGAGTTGGTCTTTCATTGAAGTGTTCATACTTCCCGTATGGAGATCGGTACTGATCGTATTTGGAAAAAATCCCTGTTTCAGCGCAGGAATGGCCTGTGAGAAATTGAAACTCGCTCCTCCATAACCCACGTCAAATACGATCCCCCTCTGCTGCGCTTTGAACACAAAAGGCTTTACCGTATTCGTTTTCTCATCAACCACAGTTTCCCGGGCACCACCCAGTTCAGCATAAGTATGTGTATAGATATCGCCCGGACGAAGTTTCTGCATGAACAATTCTTCGATCGGGAGATTGGGCTTAGCGCCACCGAAATCTATGATCACAGGAAGATTCGCCAGTTTTCCCGCCTCCACTACCCGCTCTGTAGGCGTCCAGTTGAAGCCGTTGAAATGCGCCAGTTTGAATCCAACGATGTATTCTTTGTATTGATTTGCAGCATTAGCAGCAAGCTGCGGATTCATATCGTTCGTGTCCTGCTCAAAATTCCCACCACGCATCCCTTCTCCCACGATATTCAGAAAAGAAAGCACCCTGGTTTTCGACTGATCGATCACATTTTTCTTGAACGTGGAGAAATTTTTCCAGCCCGCGCCTCCGCAATCCACAATGGTGGTCACGCCTACCCTGAACGTAAAGCCATCCGGCGGAAGAGCGGAATAGCCATCACTCAGGTAATGATCAGGCTGGGTACCATAGAAAACATGTCCATGAATATCGATCAGGCCCGGGGTGACGATCAAGCCCTTCGCATTCACCACCTGCCTGCCTTCACTGGCGGGAATATCTTTCGCCAGTTTTGCGATCTTGCCATCTTTAACCGCAATATCCATCTCGCTGTTGATATTGTTTCGCGGATCTATCACCCTTCCGCCTTTTATAACTAAATTGTAATTATAAGTGGCCTGGGCAACTACCAATTGGATGGTAAAAAATGAAATAAGAAGAAGCGTGCATTTTCTCATGTTACTTGCTTTGATCAGGATTTGGTTAAAATATACATCTTTTTGATCATTACAACGATTCCCTGACTGCTGACCTGATTGAAAAATAAATTGTAATTTTTATTCATCGAAAAATCAATGGTTTCATGATGCTTTATTTAGTGTTCAGTTTTATTTCCCTGTTCGCGCCTTTTCAGAAAGACTCAGTTTACCAGATGGTAGTGGGTTCATATACAAAAAATGGAAATCCCGGCATAGAAGTTTATGAAGTGAATGCCAACACAGGAGCTTCCAATAAACTCTATGTGAAACAAAATCCCAATGCATCATACCTGGCCACTACAAAAGATGGCAATATCATGTATGCCGTTTCAGAAGAAGGCGGCGGGAATTCCAAACTTAGTTATTACAAACTCGATCCCAAAGGAGAATACCAGAAAATAAATACCCAGTCCACCATCGGTGACGCTCCCTGCTTTGTAACCATACGTGAAGCATCACAAACGGTATACACCGCCAACTATTCGGGAGGAAGCCTCAGCGTATTCAAAACAAAGAACTGGGAACTCCAGCCAATAGCACAACATATAGTCTACAAAGGATCAAGCATCAATAAGTCCAGGCAGGATAAACCCCATGCGCATAATGCCATATTGTCTCCGGATCAGAATTATCTCTATGTTACTGACCTGGGATCCGACAAAATTTATCAGCACAGGATCTACGCTGATGGCACCGTGGATGAGAAATACAATGCCATTTCCATAACTGCGGGTAACGGCCCCCGTCATCTTATTTTCAACAAAGCCGGCACCAATGCTTACCTGATCAGTGAAATGAAAGGTGTGGTGGATGTATTCAGGGTTAAAGGAGATCAATTTGAAAAAATACAAACCGTAGTTGCAGATACCACCACCGCAAAAACAGATCGCGGGAGTGCAGACATTCACTTATCTCCAAGTGGAAAATGGCTGATCAGTTCAAACAGGGTCACCAATAATGATCTTACCATATTTGCTGTTCAGCCCGATGGGTCCCTCAAAAAAACAGCGCACCAGCCGGTAGCAAAAAAGCCCAGGAATTTCAATTTTACAACCAACGGTAAATTCGTGTTTGTGGCCAGCCAGGAAGACAATAAGATCCAGGTATTCTCATTCGATGATGCCACTGGAAAATTGACAGACACGAAGAAAGATATCACGGTGCAAATGCCGGTATGTATAGATTTCAGGCCACTTACAAAAAACACCGACCCCGAAGAAAGGATCAAGGCCCTGGGTATACAGCTGATTCCACCATCTGCCCCTATTGCGAATTATGTCAAAGTGGTTGAATCAGGTAATCTCTTATTTCTTTCAGGGCATGGTCCTGACAAACCAGGAGGCGGACAGGTGATAGGGAAAGTGGGTACGGACCTTACACTGGAACAGGGTCAGGAGGCGGCAAGATTTACCGCCATTTCGCTGATCTCCACTTTAAAAGCCTATGTTGGCGACCTGAACAAAATAAAACGTGTTGTGAAGGTGATGGGACTTGTGAACTGCGACCCAACATTTACCCAACAGCCGCAGGTGATGAACGGATGTTCCAACCTGTTGGTGGATGTGTTTGGAGATAATGGCCGGCATGTGCGTACTTCCGTGGGCACCAATGCCCTGCCCAATAATATAGCTATCGAAATTGAAATGATTGTTGAACTTAAATAAAAAACGAACATGCAAAACCAGGGAAGAAGATCTGCTTTCAGAAAACTATTTGGAACATTGATTGGAATGACGGGCCTGTCTGCTTTGGCAAAGGCTGAATCAGCCCCTCCGGTTCCCGAAGAAAAAAAAGCAGGAAATATTGTTTACGATAAGAATATACCTCTTTTTTCACAACATACCAGTTTCGGAGGCCTGGTGTTCATTGCGGGCCAGGGCGCGCATTTCGAAGGAGATATCAAAGCCCATACTGATCATGTACTTAAAGAACTGGAAAAGCAATTGAAAGATGCCGGTTCATCCATGGACAGGGTATTGAAAGTAAATGTATACCTCGCAGATCTGAATGATTATAAAGGAATGAACGAAGTATTCATGGGCCGATTTGGCGAGAACCCTCCGGTAAGAACAACGGTTGCCACCTATGGCGGTGTACCGGGCAACTCTTTAGTGGAGATGGATTGCATAGCCTATACCACCAAACCCAAACAATAATATTAACCCCAAAAACTGATCACATTGAAACGCAGAGATCTAATTAAGGCCCTGACAGTTACACCGGTAGCAGGAGCAGCATTCCTGGGTGATATCACAAATGCAGAAGCCGCTCCCATGCAGGCTCCTAAACGAGACTATTTTGCTGAACTGGGTGTAAGAACATTCATAAATGCCGCGGGTACTTATACGGCAATGACTGCAACCCTGATGAGGCCGGAGACCATGGAAGCCATCCGTGCTGCTTCACTGCAGTTTTGTATGCTGGATGATCTTCAGGATAAAGTGGGCGAACGCATCGCCGCCATTACCCATGCTGAAGCCGCTGTGGTCACAAGTGGTGCATTTGCCGGCCTTACACTGGGCCTTGCGGGTATACTAACCGGTAAGGATCCACAAAAGATCAGGGCACTTCCCCATCTCGAAGGCACAGGCATGAAAAATGAGGTTATCTGCCAGAAAGCACATGCCATCGGTTACAACCAGGCCCTTACCAATACAGGGTGCAAGATCATCATGATCGAAACCGTAGACGAACTGAAAAAAGCGATCAACGGTAATACCGCGTCCATGCACTTTCTTCATGCCAATGCTGACGGAGGTAAGATCATGCACGAAGAATGGGTAGCCATCGCCAAACAAAACGGCATCCCAACCTCCATAGATATCGCAGCGGACGTG
>DATGXN010000380.1:0-7818 GCA_035298945.1 Chitinophagaceae bacterium
GTGAGCTGCCGGTCGAACTTCGAAGTATCCAGTGGTGCTTGAATCACCTTCACTTTATTCCAGTCGGCATCGAGTTCATCGCATACCACCATGGCAAATGAAGTTTTGATGTTCTGGCCAAGTTCCGGATTAGGCGAGAAAACAGATATCATACCATCATTTGCGATAGAGATATAACTATTGAATCCTGCGATGTCAACATCTTTAGGCATGAGTGCAGGCATGTCTGAGGCCTCGGCCTCCATGAAACTGAAACCAAGCAATAAGCCCCCGCTTGAAAGGGATATATTTTTCAGAAATTCTCTTCTGCTGTTATTGAATCGGATATTGCTCATGATCATTTTGTTTTAGTGGTTGGTGTTTTGGTACTGGCCACTTTAACTGCTTCGCGAATACGATGGTATGCACCGCAACGGCAAAGGTTGCCATGCATGGTATTCTGGATCTCTTCCATGGTGGGCTTGGGCGTGCGTTTCAACAACGCTGCGGCGGTCATGATCTGCCCGCTCTGGCAATATCCGCATTGGGGTACATCCACTTCATCCCAGGCCTTCTGGAGGGGATGGTCACCTTTCTCGGACAGACCTTCAATGGTAGTGATCTTGGCATTACCCACTGCATTGACCGGCATCAGGCAAGACCGCAGCGGGGCTCCATCCATGTGTACCGTACAGGCACCGCACTGGCCAACACCGCATCCAAATTTTGTTCCTACCAGGCGAAGATGATCCCTGAGTACCCATAGCAATGGAGTATCTTCAGCTACATCCACTTTCTGTTCTTTTCCGTTGACGTGGAGATTGAAAACAGCCATTATTCTTTTTCTTTAAAATTACTAAATAATACCCTACTTGCGCAGGTTACAGGTGGCAGGTAACAGGTTGCAGAAGATTCAAACTGCAACCTGCAACCTGCAACCCGCAACCTGAATTTATGAGTAACATCATTCCCGGGCAGAGGTTCAAAAATCTGATCTTTGAACAATGAAAAAGATGCTTGTTTTCTTATGCCTGGCCGCTGCCATTTTACCCGGATGTAAAAAAGAAGCCCATGCACAACCTGCTTTTTTCGCCAAGGGGGCTGATATCGGATGGCTCAGTGAAATGGAGTCTACCGGAATCAAATTCAGGAATGCCGCCGGGCAGGAGGAAGATTGCATCAGCATCCTCAAAGGCGTTGGGATGAATACCATCAGGCTACGGGTTTGGGTAAACCCTGCAGACGGCTGGTCAGGGGAAGAGGATGTAATAAAACTGGCCTCCCGCGCCAATACCATGGGGATGAAACTGATGATCGATTTTCACTACAGCGACTGGTGGGCGGATCCCGGCAAGCAAAATAAACCTGCCGCCTGGAAAGACATGGACATTCCCCAACTTCTTGCCGCTATCAGCAGTCATACCCGGCAGGTGATGAGTTCACTCAAACGAAATGGAATCACCCCTGCCTGGGTCCAGGTGGGCAATGAAACCAACGACGGTATGCTTTGGGAAACAGGGCGGGCTTCGAAAGACATGAAAACTTTTGCCAACATGATCAATGCGGGTTACGATGCCGTGAAAGAGGTAAGTCCCACATCAAAAGTCATCGTCCATATCTCCAATGGCTACAACAATGACCTGTTCCGCTGGATGTTCGACGGATTAACCGCCAACAAAGCCAAATTTGATGTGATTGGGATGTCGCTCTACCCGGATGTAGACAAATGGGAAGAATTCAATAACAATACGCTTTACAATATGAACGATATGGTGAACCGGTATGGGAAGGAAGTGATGATCTGTGAAGCCGGCATGCCCTGGGATAAAGCTGGCACCTGCAGATCTTTCCTGGCCGACCTGATCAAAAAAGTCAGATCCATTCCCGGCAACAAAGGATTGGGCGTTCTTTACTGGGAGCCAGAATGCCATAACAACTGGAAAGGCTACAATATGGGCGCATTCGATAATTCCGGCAAACCCACTATTGCGCTAGACGCTTTTAAGGAAAATTAGAGACGGACGCTTGACGGGCCTGATCTATTGCGTTATCTTAGAAACGCAATCAACACCATGAACCACCAAATCGATAAACTGACCCAACCCAATCTCCAGCATGCCGCAAAAGCGCTCGCCAATGCTTTCATGACAGACCCTTTACAGCAGTATGTGTTTCCCGATGAAGCCGAAAGAAAGGAAAGATCATTACCTCATTTCTCTGCAGTATTGCAATACGGGATCCTGTTTGGCGAAGTATATACCACCAGCGATTATGGAGGTGCTGTAGTATGGCTGAAACCCGGTGAAACTATTGTGACGCCTGAAAAGGCCGAGCTGGGCGGACTGGCTGCCCTTCCCCAAACCATTGGAGAAGCTCCTTTTACCAGGTTCATTAATGTACTCGACTATGCAGATCAGTTTCATAAGCAAGACATGAATGATCCGCACTGGTATACCATGGTGCTTGGAGTTGATCCGGCTTCACAGGGAAAGGGATATGGAAATGCGTTGCTGCAAACAAGGCTGGAAGAAGCGAAATCAAATAATATCCCGGTCTACCTGGAAACTGCGCAACCCAGGAATGTAAGTTTTTATAAACACATGGGATTTGACCTGATCCGTGAAGTGGTTGAACCGGTAAGTGGAATAAAGATGTGGACGTTTATAAAAAAATGACGAGCCAGGCCTACAACCTGACTCCCTGCCTTGCAAACAACAGCCATTCTTTCCCCTGCTTCTGCCATACCAGCAATACATTCAACTTCAGAACTGTTGTTGCATCTCCGTTCTTCAGCTTCGCTTCAACTTTCTGCCTTACATGGGCAACATCACCACTGACAGTGATGGTCTGCTCCTGAACGGTTATCTCAGTGAAATCGCTCGCGCCACTGATGATCCGCTGTATGAATTTCTTTTTATCCTCGATATCTGCATTAGAATGGCCATAGGTCAGCTTGTCTGAAGCCAGTTTTGAAAGGGTGGATTCATCTGCATCGATCATGGCTACCCGAAGTTTCTCCATCTGCGCTTCTACCTGCTTTTCGGATTTACTCTGTGCATTGACCAGGATGGGCAATATCATGACCAGTGCAATGATCAGTGAAATTCTTATATACTTCTCCATGCAGGGAAGATAATGAAAACCCAACTACGATTCCACTCTTTTCAGATGAAGGTTAGTTACCGGCGATACGATCAGCGGGAACTTTTCAACTTCAACCAAACTGGAATCCAGTCCGAAACTTCTTTCTTCAGAGAGTGATATTTCTTTAAGGAAGAAATGCACTTTCATGATAAGTTTTTCAAAAAACGGAAGCTCATTATCCTGGCTCAGGTATTTCTCCAGCACAATGAAACTGAAATCGCCCACCATCTTATTTTGCAAAAGGCTTTCATACCTGCTGAGGATATTCACTTCACCATTCTTCACCAGTTCTTCAACAGCTTTTCTGAAGAGCAGGTTGATCCGGGGCTGAACCCTGAATCCCAACCGGAAATCAATTCTTACAATATCATTGGGGATAATATGCTCAACAGAATATTCCGAAGTATATGGATCATCAACAGTGTGTACATGTATCAACCAATAGATATCCGCCCTCTTGGGCTTGCGGTTCAAAATGGAGTACATCACTTTATGTTCGATCTCCTTGGGATTATCGGCCGAAGTCAGGTAGACGAGGTGAGTGGCATATTTCGGCACGGAGGTATCCATGCTCAGTTCCTGGATCCTGGGTACATAATCAGATAGCTTCACAAATTCCACATATCGGTTCTTGATCTTCCTGGCCCTGTACCAGTCGTACATGACAAAGAAAAGAAGTCCGCCTATGATCAGGGTTACATAACCGCCGTGGGGGAACTTTTCGAGGTTGGCTGAGAAGAAACTGATCTCTATTGCAAAATATACGGCAAGGTAGAGGTAAACCAGCGACGGTATGGTTCTCTTCAATACGAGGAAGTTGGCAAACAATATGGAAGTGGAGATCATGGTGACGGTAATGGCAAGTCCATATGCCGCTTCCATGTTTGAAGCCTTCTTGAAAAAAAGTACAATGCCTATGCATCCGATGAACAGAAGTGTATTGGCAGCTGGTACATACAACTGGCCTTTCGCCTCCGATGGATAGTTGATCTTTAATTTAGGCCAGAGGTTCAGTCGCATCGCTTCACTGACCAACGTAAATGAACCCGAGATCAGTGCCTGGCTGGCAATGATGGTTGCTGCTGTAGCAATGGAAATTCCAAAGTAGAGGAACCAGGACGGCATTACCCCGTAAAAGGGATTAAAGCCTGATTCGATCATATCGCTGCTGATAAACTGGCCGTTATAATGATCAAGCAACCAGGCTCCCTGGCCCAGGTAATTCAATATCAGGCAAGTCTTGACAAAGATCCATGAATAGCGGATATTCCATTTACCACAGTGGCCCAGATCCGAGTATAACGCTTCAGCACCTGTAGTGCACAAAAACACTCCACCCAGGATATAAAACCCCTTGGGGAAAGTGTACAGCAGTTTAATACCGTAATACGGATTGAATGCTTTAATGATATGAGGATATTCCTGCAGATGGAAAATGCCCAGAACAGCCAGCATCACAAACCATAAGCTCATCACCGGCCCGAAAAATTTTCCTATGAATTCAGTACCAAACTGTTGAATGAAAAAAAGCAGGGTAAGTATACCGATCACGATATACACTACGGTCATTTGGGAGATATGTTGTAAAGCAGGCACCTGCTTCAACCCTTCTATGGCTGACGTGACCGAGATCGGTGGGGTGATCATTCCGTCAGCAATCAGTGCGGCTCCTCCGAGCATGGCAGGGATAACCAGCCATTTTCTGCGGCGCCTCACCAGTGCAAATAGCGAAAAGATCCCACCCTCACCCCGGTTATCAGCCTGCAGTGTGAGTATCACATATTTGACCGTTGTCTGGAGTGTAAGGGTCCATATGATCAGGGAGAGCACGCCCACGATCAGATCTTCTGTAACTGTTTTCCCGTTCAGTATCGCATTAAGAACGTAAAGTGGAGAGGTACCGATATCGCCATAAATGATCCCAAGTGCAATTAAAAATCCCGCAGCTGAGATCTTCGTGTGTGAAGACATTAGGATTGATTCAGAATACAAAATTAGAATCAACCCATGCCCCCTGGTGAGTCTTTGCTCAAATCTTTATAAAATCTTTATGCGTTCAAACTCAATTTCCCCTCTACAAGGCTGCGATGAACTATTTTTGTTCACAACCAGTGATGAACAGATTTTTCCTTAAACCAGTCAGCATCAGGAAGCAATTCCTATACAGCATTTCTGTTGTGATCCTGGTATCGGTAATATGCTTTGCCCTTTCAGAATGGATGGGATACAGGGTGGCAGCCTTCATTCTTCTGCTGACTGTTTCCATGCTGGCCATTATATTCGATATATTACCGGTGCTGGTCTCCGCCGCACTGAGTGCCCTGATCTGGGACCTGTTTTTCATACCCCCCAGGTTTGCACTGCATGTTGATAATACCGAAGATGCATTTCTGCTGATCATGTATTTCATTATTGCCATGATCAACGCCGTGCTTACTTATAAGATCAGGGAAGCAGAAAATATAACAAGGCTGAAAGAAGAGCGGGCTAATAGTGTAAAACTGTATAACACGGTATTGAATTCATTATCCCATGAATTGCGGACACCTATAGCCGCAATTATCGGAGCAACTGATAATCTCAGGTCTATGCCGGATCTTGCTAATGAGAAAAAAGATGAATTGATCGAAGAGATCTCCAATGCATCGTTGAGGCTGAACCAGCAGGTGGAGAATCTCCTGAATATATCAAGGCTTGAATCGGGTCATATACAACCGAAAAAAGACTGGTGCGATATCGTGGAACTGGTATATGACGTTGTAAAAAGAGTGGAGGAAAACAATCCGAAAAGAAAGATCCAGATCAGCATCAGTCAGAATTTCCCGCTTTGCAGCACAGACAAAGGAATGCTGGACCAGATCATCTATAATCTTCTCAACAATGCTGCCATTCACACGGCACCGAACTGCAGGATCGGGATCTCAGCCACCTGCCACGCTGATCTCCTGCAGATCGTCATTGAAGACAATGGAAAAGGATTTTTATCAGTTGACAGTAAGGATATATTCGACAAATTCTCGCGGACCAAGAACCTCAAAACAAGCGGATCTGGTTTGGGCCTCTCGATAGTGAAAGGATTTACGGAAGCTTTAGGAGGAACTGTTGAGCTGGACCGCTCATTCAAAGAAGGCAGCCAGTTCATCATCAACATACCCGTCAGAACAACTTATCAAAACTCCCTGATCAGTGAATAAACCTGAAATATTGATCATTGACGATGAACCGCAGATCAGAAAGTTGCTGGAGATCACGCTGGAAGGCAATGGATATATACCAAAGTCCGCATCGTCTGCCAAAGAAGGGATGATCATGGCAGGTAATCATCCGCCCGACCTGATCCTCCTGGATCTGGGGTTGCCGGATGAAAACGGGCAGACTGTGCTCAGAAAGCTGAGAAAATGGTATGTGAACCCTATCATCATTTTATCCGTCCAGAAAAGGGAAGAAGAGATCATCACTGCGCTGGACAACGGCGCAAACGACTATTTATCGAAGCCCTTCCGGATCGGAGAATTGCTTGCCAGGATCCGGTCTGTGTTAAGGCAATCCGTTTCGGAGGAAGGCGAAACTGTACTTCATTTCCGGGATCTCGAAATCGATCTTACCAACAGATCAGTGATAAAAAATGGCCAGCTTATTAAACTGACTACTACAGAATACAGTTTACTGGCATTGCTTGCACGTAGCAACGGTAAAGTACTTACCCACCACTACCTTCTACGAACCATCTGGGGTCCTGGCTATATCGACCAATCGCAATACCTGCGGGTATATATTGCCCAGATCAGGAAGAAAATAGAAGACGACCCCAACAGGCCTGAGATCCTGCTAACAGAATCCGGAGTGGGATACCGGTTTGTGAGTGACAATTAAAAGAAGATCATCTTTGTTTCAGCATTGCCCTTACCTGCTGCACAGCACCATTCTGAAGCCTCACATAATATATGCCGGCGGCCAGGCCCCCACTGTCGAAACTGATATTGAAAGATCCTGCATCGGGATATTCTTTCTCTACGAGCTGTTTGATCAGCTTTCCTGAAGTATCAATTACCTGTACCAGCGTATGACCTCCTGCAGTTTTAAAGGTAATATTGGTGGTTGAGGAGAAGGGATTGGGATAATTGAATACCAGTACACTTGCATTGTTTAGCGGATTGGGCCTCGCATTTGTTGCACACTGGCTATTGCTGATCAGCGGCATCCGCTGGAAATTCTTCAGCATGATCTGCTCTAATGTATCGTCGGGGACACAAAACCAATGTTGCAATATCGAGGCATATACAGATCTGAAATCGTATTGAAAAGGAATATTCTCGCCAACCGTCACATTAGGTGGAATATACGGATTGCTTCCTGTTAGCCCGCCTACAACATTCTTGCCGAACAGGAACATAGGTGCTGCTGAACCATGATCTGTACCGCCACTTGCATTTGATTTAATTCGCCTGCCGAATTCTGAGTAAGTCATACCCACTACCCTGTCTTGCACTCCCAAACCTTTGGCATCGTCCATGAAAGCTTTTATGGCATCGGACACATTTTTCAAAAGATTTGCGTGTGCACCTGTTGTAGTATCAGTACTTACAACCTGGGTGGCATGTGTATCGAACCCACCATAGCTGACCATATAAACACGGGTTTTCAACCCGCCCTTTATCAGCCTGGCAACAATCTTCAGTTGAGCAGCGAGACTGT
>DATGXN010000381.1:0-7036 GCA_035298945.1 Chitinophagaceae bacterium
TAGACATTCCTCCAAATAATATGATAGCTTCCGGGCTGCTGAACATGACAAAATTGGCGAAGGCCAGTCCCAATATCTTACCGGTAAATTGATATACTTCTATTGCCATGGGATCGCCCTGCATCGCACAATCGTATACCACACGGGAATCGATCTCTTCACGGGCAAAGTTGCGCATCAGGCTTTCTTCTTTTGGCCGCTCATCAAGGAACTCGAGTGCTGTTCTGGCAACGCCAGTTGCAGACGCATAAGCCTCTAATGATCCCTTATGACCAGTGCCGGGGTGTAGGCGACCTTCAGGAATGATGATGGTGTGTCCGAGCTCTCCGGCAAAACCATCGTGCCCGTAGATCAACTGGCCATTGGCCACAATGCCACTACCTACGCCGGTTCCCAGGGTGATCATAATGAAATCTTTCATGCCCTTGGCGGAGCCATAGGTCATTTCTCCAACTGCCGCGGCATTGGCATCATTGGTAAGCCGGGCGGTCAGGTTGAATCTATTCCCAATCAGCTCAGCCAGGGGAATAATGCCTTTCCAGCGCAGATTAGGCGCGTATTCTATTGTGCCTTTATATATGTTACCGTTAGGTGCACCGATACCAATGCCCCGGATATATTCGAGGCCGCCGGAATCATTGATCGCAGGTTCCAGCGCCTGGTAAAGATCTTCTATGAAGTCACCGATTTTTTCATGCTTATGAGTAAGTATCGCACCGTGATAGGAAATATCACCCCTGTGATTGACCAATCCAAATTTGGTATTGGTGCCGCCAATGTCTATGCCTATGGCGTATTGCTGTGAAATGGGTATTGTCATGTTCTGAGTCTAATGATATTAATGTCCGCCTCCGATCTGCTGATCAAAATCCAGCCCCTGGCTCTTCAACACGCTCTTGAGCTTAAGTGCCAGTGCCGCAAGTATCAGGAAACATGCCGCTGCAACAAGGTATGATTTGTGTAAACCGATCGCTCCGTCTCCGACAGCACCCTGTAATGGCGGTATGATTGCACCACCCAGGATCATCATGATCAGGAGGGCTGAACCTTCAGAAGTGTATTTGCCAAGTCCGCCCACACCTAAAGAGAATATGCAGGGCCACATGATCGAGCAGCAGAGACCGCCGGAAATGAATGCAAAAACAGAAACTATCCCGGTAGTGAAAGAGCCGATCACCATCGCTGTGGCCGCCAGTATGGAAAGGGTGAGCAGGGTTTTAACAGGCTTTTCCTGGCCATAAAAGAACGCCGCAATTGCAATGGCAATGACGATCGCATAGGGCAACAGGTTAGTGACATCAGAACCATGCGCCCTGTTGGCCAGCAACACTACACCAAAAGCTACAAATGGCACAATGATGGTCGCGATCTTCTTGGCAGATCCGGACAGATTAAACACGCTGATCGCGCCAGTCCAGCGTCCGATCATCAAACTTCCCCAGTAAAGTGAAATATACTGTGAGATCTGGCTTTCGTCCAGTCCAGTGGCATTGAAGTATCCGGGTTGCTTTAATAATGCACCGAAGTTGTTATCAATGGTGACTTCAACACCTACATATACAAAAATGCCCAACATGCCATAGATCAGCTGCGGGTATTTCATGGCACCCCAGCCATCATTATTGGCATTGGCTTTTGAATTACTGTAAAAAAGAACCCCTACTACGGCAATTACAGAAGCCAGGAGGAAAGTGACTTTGGAAAGGTTGGTCACCTGTGCCAGTATGATGATCGCCACGATCAGCCCGGTCATCAGCAACAATGAGCCAGATGCTTTATTGGCTTTTTCGAAGGGTTCGTTGTTCTTGCCGTCGGGCAGATTGGAGAACTGGAAGAATAGAGCTACTGCTGCAAAAACCGCAGCAACGATCAGGTACAGGTTATTGATGTTCTTGACAGTCACTTCCACACCACTGTCACCCACAGAACCAAAAAGAAAAAAGCTGACGATGATAGGCCCCAGGGTGGTACCCAATGAGTTTACACCTCCACCGAGGTTAAGCCGGTGAGAACCGGTAGCCGGGTCACCCAGCGATATCGCAAATGGCTGAGCGCAGGTCTGTTGCACCGAGAATCCAAGGGCAACAATGAATAATGACCCTAAAATCGCATAAAACGAGTTGGCATTGGCCGAGGGGATGATCAGGAGAGCACCCACAACAGATATGGCCAGTCCATAGATAATGCCTTTCTTATAGCCAATACTGTTGATAATATCATGACCAATGAAATTGGATATGATGAATAAAATCAGTGATCCTATGAAATAAGCACCGTAAAATGCGGAACCAATAAGCTGTGATTCAAATTGGGTGAGTGAGAAATGCGTTTTACAGAAAGGGATCAGGATACTGTTCGAGGCAGCAATGAATCCCCAGAAGAAAAACACAAGTACCAGGGTACCCAGCGCACTATAATTCGTTGGCTGTTTGGGTTGCGACATATGCAGTTATGTTGGTTTTGGTTCAGGTGTTGAAAATAGCAAGAATTTAGAAGGATAAAAATTTTTTATCCCAGCACCATGAATCAAGAAAAACGTTCTTATTTTCAACTGAATTAAACCCTGAGCGATTCTAAATGGAAATCATCCATGTTACTGCTGAATGTTATCCTGTTGCAAAGGCAGGCGGATTAGGCGATGTACTTGGCGCCCTTCCCAAATACCAGGTGGATATGGGTCATACCGCTAAAGTGGTGATGCCCATGTACAGAACCAAATTCCTCTATAATAATCAATGGGAAGTGGTTCATAAAGGTGCTTCCAACCTGGGAAGCAGGTGGTTTGATTATACCATCATCAGGGAGGAATCCAACAAACTGGGTTTCGAACTTTACCTGGTAGATATCAATGGCCTGCTGGACAGGGAAAAAGTGTATGGGTATAATGATGATACTGAAAGATTCATGTCGTTCCAGATCGCGGTGGTAGACTGGATCTCCAAATGGGAACATCTGCCTGACGTATTGCATGTACACGATCATCACACGGCCATGATCCCTTTCATGATGCAGCATTGTTTTGCATTCAGGAAGCTTTCAGGCATCCCTTCTGTTCTTACCATTCATAATGGCCAGTACCAGGGCCAGTTCAATTGGGATAAAAGTACGTATATACCGGCATGGGATACCTGGAAAGCAGGACTGCTCGAATGGAATGGTTCCATCAATCCCCTGGCCGCCGGCGTAAAATGCGCCTGGAAAGTAACTACGGTCAGCCCCAGCTATATGGACGAACTCAGGGTGATGAGTAATGGACTGGAACCCCTGTTCGAATACGAAAAAGGCAAATGCACCGGTATATTGAATGGGATAGACGTCGATGTATGGGATCCTTCAAAAGATACCTATCTCCAGAATCACTATGATATTGAATCTGTCACAGAAGGCAAGCTGACCAATAAAAAAGAACTTTGCGAAACCTTCCAGCTGGACATTGATAAACCCCTGTTTGTATTCATTGGCAGGCTGGTAGGAGAAAAGGCTGCTGACCTCCTGCCCCAGGCCATTGGTGACGCTCTTTATTATATAGGGCGGAAAATGAATTTCCTTATACTGGGCAGCGGTGATCCCCAGGTGGAGGGTCAGCTTGAAGTGATGAAAAATATAAGTTGGGGAGATTATAATGTTTATATTGGCTACAACGAACAACTGAGCCACCTGATGTATGCAGGTGCGGATTTCCTGCTCATGCCGTCGAGGGTTGAACCCTGTGGTTTGAACCAGATGTATTCCATGAGATATGGTACCGTACCCGTAGTGAGAAAAACAGGTGGCCTGAAAGATACTGTGATAGATTATGGAGACCCTGGTGGTTATGGTGTTAGCTTTAACCACGCGGCAGTAGGGGATATTACAGAAGCGATATACAGGGGAGTGCAGTTATTCAATAACACGGAGAAATTCAGTGAAGTGCGCAAGAGGATGATGGGACTTGATTTCAGCTGGGTCCGTAGTGCTAAAGAATATGTTGATCTGTATAAATCTTTAAAGTAATCTGAAAAAATGAACTATATGAATAAAGAGGTGATTGCCATGATCCTCGGAGGAGGTGCAGGCACAAGATTGAAGCCCCTGACTGCCACACGCAGTAAACCGGCTGTACCCATTGCAGGTAAATACCGGCTGGTAGATATTCCCATTTCAAACTGCCTGAATTCCAATATTGGCAGGATGTTCGTGCTTACTCAGTTCAACTCAGCATCACTGAATAAACATATCAAGAACACCTATCATTTCAGTGCGTTCAGTTCTGCGTTTGTTGACATCATTGCGGCGGAACAAACCACTGACAATCCCAATTGGTTCCAGGGTACGGCTGATGCAGTGAGGCAGTCTTTACGCCATATTGAGCAGAATGAGTTCGATTATGTATTGATCCTTTCCGGTGATCAGTTATACCAGATGGATTTTGAAGAGATGGTGAATAATCATATCAAATCAAAGGCCGAGATATCCATTGCCACCATTCCCGTATCTGAAAGAGACGCTACTGAGTTTGGTATCCTTAAAGCGGATGAGAATCATTTCATCACTTCATTCATTGAGAAACCAAAGCACGAAGTGCTCGGAGACTGGATAAGTGATACGGGCGAAGATATGAGATCTGCAGGCCGGATCTACCTGGCCAGTATGGGTATCTATATATTCAACAGGAAACTGTTATTCGACCTTCTGCAGGAAGATTATCTTGAAGCCACTGATTTTGGTAAAGAGATCCTTCCCAATTCGATCTCTAAACACAGGGTGGTCAGTTATCAGTACGAAGGCTACTGGACCGATATCGGAAACATACATTCATTCTTTGAAGCCAATCTTGACCTCTGCAAAGAGATCCCTCCGTTCAACCTGTTCGACAACAGCAAGATCGTATATACGCGTTCAAGGATGCTGCCTCCCGCAAAAGTGAGCGGCACTACACTTGAAAGGACCATCATTGCCGATGGCAGTATTATTGCGGCTTCCCGGATCGAGAACAGTGTGATAGGGATCAGAACCAGGATAGGGCAGGGCACTACGGTAGTGAATACATATATCATGGGTTCGGATTATTATGAAACCCTGGATGATATGAATCTCGCAGCATCGAGAGGTCTTCCTAAACTGGGCATTGGCGAAAGAAGTTATATCAGGAATGCGATCATAGATAAGAACTGCCGCATTGGGGATGATGTGAGGATCAATGGCGGACCACACCTGGCTAATTCTGACCATTCATTATATACCGTTAAAGATGGTATAGTGGTGGTGAAGAAAGGAGCGATACTGCCAAATGGATTTGTTATTTAGTTCTTGTTTAATGTGAAAAATGTGATGAATGTGGTGAATGTGGGAATGAAATGAGATAATGCTTTTTTATGGCGTCTACAACTATGGCTGCATCGTCGAACTCTGGGCTGAAACCCAAACCAAAACTCAGTACCGCACAGATCTTCAACATGAGTTTTGGATTCCTGGGCATCCAGTTCGGGTTTGCATTGCAGAACTCCAACGCTTCAGGGATCCTCAGGAATTATGGTGCAGATGTTGAGCACCTGTCTTGGTTCTGGCTGGCAGCACCTCTGGTGGGATTGATCGTGCAACCTATTGTAGGCCATTACAGCGATAGAACCTGGACAAAACTGGGACGCAGACGTCCTTATTTCCTGGCCGGCGCCTTACTTTCCGCCAGTGCATTGACGCTGATGCCCAATGCCAATATCCTCGGAGCGATTGCTCCGCTGGTTATTGTAGGTGCAGGATTTCTCATGATCATGGATGCATGCTTCAACCTGGCCATGGAGCCTTTCAGAGCCCTGGTGGCAGATAATCTGCCCGACTCACAACGTACCAAAGGATTCGGGATACAAACATTTCTCATAGGCGTAGGCGCCGTTGTAGGCTCTTTGCTGCCCTATATCCTGGCCAACTGGTTTGGAGTAGCTAAAGATGCTCCGGAAGGCGTAGTGGGACAGAACGTAAAGCTGTCGTTCTATATCGGATCGGCAGTGTTCATTACCTCCATATTATGGACGGTCTTCAAAACAAAAGAGTATCCCCCGGAAGAATATGCCCAGTATCACGGCAAAGCGGAAGATGAGCACGCGGGACTCAGTGCCATATGGACAGATTTTTTGAAAATGCCCAGAACCATGAAGCAACTGGGCCTTGTTCAATTCTTCTCATGGTTTGCTTTATTTGGCATGTGGGTGTTCACTACGGATTCCATTGCCACACATATTTTTGGCTTACCGATCGATGATAAAAGTTCTTCCCAGTATCGCGAAGCACAGTCCTGGACCGGCGTGATCTTCGGGGTGTATAACGGTGTGTCAGCTATATATGCTTTATTGCTTCCCACAATCGCAGAAAAACTTGGAAGAAAGAAAACGCACGCACTCTCATTGATCATAGGTGGCATCGGACTCATCTCTTTCTTTTTTGCACCGAGTAAAGAATTTCTTATCGGATCCATGGCCTGCGTAGGTATTGCATGGGCCAGTATTCTTGCCATGCCTTATGTAATACTGTCCAGTTCAATACCTGCCGGTAAGATGGGTATTTATATGGGTATATTCAATTTCTTCATTACAATTCCCCAGATCCTGAACGGGATCATAGGGGGGCCGATGGTCAAACATATCTACAACAATCAGCCCGTTTATGCATTGGTGATGGCCGGAGTATTCATGCTTTGTGCCGCTGTCAGTGTGATCTATGTGTATGATCCCGGTGCAATCAAGGTCAAGGAAGAAGTATCAAACTAATATTTATGCTGAAAGCTATTGTAAAGGCATTGATCTGCCTTTTGCTGTCGATGCCTGCCATTGCACAGACAAATGTATATCCAACAAACTGGTGGGTTGGAATGAAAGAAACTTCCCTGCAGCTGATGATTCATAAAAAAGATATCGGGTCCGCTACGGTAAAAATGAGCCCTTATGCCGGCGTGGCCCTGGTAAAAACCTATGTGCCCGAAAACAAAAATTATGTTTTCATCGATCTGAATATTGCACCCACAGCAAAGCCCGGCAAGCTCAATTTTACCATCCAGCAAAAC
>DATGXN010000382.1:0-9848 GCA_035298945.1 Chitinophagaceae bacterium
TGGTCTGGCATTGCTTCTATTCGCTTATAAATTCTACCGGCTTTTCTTTATTCACAGCAAGCTGACGGATTATCTTTTTTCAGAAAACCTCCTGCATTATGAAGGCGGTTATATCAGGCGTTCTTTACTGGGCAATCTGTTTATCGTATTTCCGGAAGCTTATTGGAAACTGGCAGTGATCAGTTTCTACAGTCTGTTGATGGCAGTACTCATTGTTTATGCAGTTAAATTCTGCAGGAACATTTATGCACTGCTGATATTCTTTTGCACCCCCTTTGGATTAAGGATGGTGATGTTCGACTTTGGAAGTATTTACAGGAAAGAATTTATCTTCTACCTGGTGATCATACTGATGATCATACTGTACAGGAAATACCGGAACCATGCTGCAAATATGTTTATCGCTGTGGTGATGAGTGTGCTGATGGTTATGATCCATGAAAGTTTCATTTTCCTTGCCATGCCTGTTATTGCATGGATCTTATATATTAATCATGCAGGAGTTAAACGGGTGATCGCATATGGACTGTTGACGGGAATTGCATTCCTGCTTCTTTCTAAAATTCCTTCGGTAACCCAATTACAGACGCTGGACCAGTTTTTCGTTTCCCGTCATATAGACTGGAGCCGAACCAGGGAATTCATGATCATGTCCAAATCACAAACCCTGAAAATGGCGATTGGACATTTCATGAATGGCAGCATTATTTTCTACCTGATCTTCTTCATTCCCATCATTGGCTACCTGTTCTATGCCGGAATGGTTACCCGCGATATGCTGATACTGCTTGGTGTTCAGCTTCTATGCTGTTTGGCGATTTCAATCATTGCCATTGATTATGGCCGCTGGATGAGTTTTGTGATCATGAGTTTTTTCATCTGCCTGTTCAGCTATCATGATCTGAATGAATTTGGAGAAAGAATCAGGGGGTCTGCCCGGGAAAAAACGATTTATATCGTCCTGTTGTTATTCATGCTTTCCATGTATTTGCCGCACTATATCAAGAACTACGATCTGCCAAAGAATATCGTGGAGTATTCTTTCTGGGAAAAGATCAATTATTCTGTATCCGAAGTGGTGAAGGAAAATCAGTAGGTCCGAGGATCAGCAATAGTATTTCCGTTTCCATAACATTTTTTACCTGCCTGATTGATACAAACTCATCAATAAGGGATATGAATTTCGGGGAGATCCTCCTGAAAGGCACACTGAGTAAGATCAGGGAACCAGAATGGACATATTCCCCGATCATCATTCTGATGTCACTGAAGTCTTTTTCATCATACCCGATATCGCTTAATAATACTACATCCGCTTTAGGCAGGGGTCTTTCTTTCCAGTCAATTAACCGCGTTGTCACATTGGTTAATCCGAGCCTCGAAATATTCCGGTTGAGCCAGCTGATCGCCTCTGAAGCACTATCTGAAACAGTGACAGATGTGGCCAACGAGGAAGATATAAATGCAGGAAGGCCCAGGCCGGCGCCGAGTTCAAGAACATGTTTTCCGCTGACCAGTTGAGATTGATCCTGCAACAGGGACGATAATGCTAATGCCGAAGGCCAGATCCTTGACCAATATGGAAAATCCTTTTTTTCGCCAGATTCGTAGGCCGTTCTGACCTGTTCCGGATCTGGAATATCAAGTTCTAAACCCATGATATGATAAGGAACTGCACGGTAGTAAAATCCATTCATAGTAATGGGAAATTGTATATTCTGCAACAACTGCGGAACGCGTTGGTCATGATTGCGAATTAATTGACAAGTTACGCACCACAGCGCCTGGAAGGCTTTTTGAAACGGAATTAGGCCCGAACTTTGGGTTACCTTTTCTCAGTAAAAGTATTAATCGGCAAGAAAATCTACTAATATGATCCAGAAAACTTACTATAAAACGAAAGATTACTGCAAGGTGAAATTCAGTTTCCAGATTGAAGAAGCTGAAACCATCGAGATCCTTGGTCTTAACAGCGACTGGGAAAATTCAGTGATCATGAGCAAAAAGAAAGATGGTACTTTCTCTGCTGATGTTAATCTTCCAAAGGACAGTAAGCACGAATTCAAATACCGTGTCAACAGCACTTTATGGGTCAATGATCCATCTGCCGATGCCGAGGCTCCTAATACATTCGGCGGCAGCAACAGTGTGGTCACTATATAACGAGGCGGGAGGCCATAGGCCTGAGGAGAGAGAAATGGTTTAAGGATTGAGAACGGTGATCTGATCAATCACTGTTTTCAATCCTTTCTTGTATTTGTAAATTCTTACACGACCCTGGTACAACAACTTTTGCATTTAGTATGCAAATAATTGACGACCTTTAGGGACTAAAAATTAAAAATGGGTAGATCGTCAGAGTCATTTAATAAACGCGAGAAAGAGAAGAAAAGGCAGAAAAAAGCCCAGGATAAGGCTGAAAAAATGGGAGAGCGTAAGGCCAATGCCAAGAAAGGCAAGAGTCTGGACGATATGATCGCGTATATTGATGAAGATGGCAATATCACGTCTACACCACCCGATCCAACCCGGAAAAGGATAATCAATGTTGAAGACATCGAGATCGGTGTTAAAACCCGCGAAGCCACGGAGGAAGATAATAGTCCTGCTATTGGCGTGGTAAACTTCTTCAATTCCGCCAAAGGGTTTGGATTCATCAAGGAAACCGCCACGGGTGACAGTTATTTCGTGCACATCAATGAGCTCACCGAAAAGATAGGCGAAGGCGACCGTGTCCAGTTTGAACGCGGCTCAGGCCCCAAAGGACCTGTAGCGCTCCAGGTAAAGAAAGTTTAAATTATACGGCAGTAGGCTTCTGAACTGCAAGTTTCGCGAAATCAGATCCGCTAAAGATCTTGGCGAGATTGACATTCTTGGACTGGCTGTATGACTCGAGTTGGCTCTGAGGCACTATTCTCCAGAAATTCTTCGATTTAAGGTCGGCATAATCCCTGTCTTTGATAAAAAGTCCGTTCATGGGGTCGCGCTTTTTAAAACTGATCCTAACGGCTTCATTTTCGGTCTTTGCGCTGCTTAAGAATTTTTCGATCTCTTCAATTGTCATAAGAAAATTTTATTTGAATTACCGGGTGGGAGGTGCAAAGGTAACTTTTCTTCTGTTAAAAACAGGCCAAAAGTTCAGTAAGCAGTGAGCGGTGAGCAGTAAGCAGCCTTCTAAAACTGCTCACTGCTCACTGTTCACTGCTCACTTTAAAAGATTGGTATCAAATAATTTTAATATGCGTTTATACTCATCCGTCCAGCTACTCGGTTCCACAAAACCATGATCCTCAACGGGATATACAGCCAATTCCCAGTTATCCTTGCCTAATTCGATTAGTTTCTGGCTGAGCCTGACCACATCCTGGAAATGGACGTTTACATCTACCATGCCATGGCAGATCAGAAGGTGATTCTTTAATCCTGATACAAAATTGATAGGAGACGAGCGGGCATAGGCAATACTGTCCGTGAAGGGCTCATTCAGGATGTTCGAGGTATACCCGTGATTATAATGTGCCCAGTCAGTCACCGGTCTTAGCGCTGCTCCGGCCTTGAACACGTCTGGGGTAGTAAACAAGGCCATCAGCGTAATAAATCCTCCATAACTGCCCCCGTAAATGCCTATCCTCGAGGCATCTATGCCTAACTGTGTAGTCAGGTACCTGGCGGCATCAACATGGTCGCTCAGATCCTTTCCACCCATGTGCCGGTAGATTCCAGTTCTCCAGTCGCGGCCGTAGCCGGCACTTCCCCGGTAATCAATGTCCAGAACTGTAAATCCCCTGTCTGCCAGCAGGTTATGAAACATATACTCCCTGAAATAACTGCTCCACCAATAGTGGGCATTTTGCAGATACCCCGCACCATGGACAAAGATCACGGCTGCATTATTCTTCTTCCCGGCTTCCGGTTCATAGAGCCTTGCATAAACCTGGGCACCATCAGCTGCTGGTATAGTGATCATCCTGGCTTCCCGCCAGGGGTAGGCACTGAACTCCTCGGATCTTGCCTTGTCTGTGATCTTCCTGGGTGCGGCTCCAGGCTTATTCTCCTGTATATACAATTCCCAGGGTCTGTTGATATAGGAATATCGATAGGCGATCCATTTCTCGTCGGGCGACATCTGTACTTCGTATCCCCCCTCCATGGAAGTAATTTTCGATTTTCCTGAGCCATCGATATTGATACGGTACCAGTGCTGCTTGCCGGGATGGTCTTCGTTTGCCAGTAAAAAAAAGTATTTCTTTGTTTTTGACAATACAAGTTCCTGCACTTCGTATTTCCCACTGGTGATCGCTTTTTTCGAATTGTTGGTCAGATCATATACATAGAGATGTGAGTATCCCGTGGCTTCACTCTGGAAATAGAAACTATTGTCACTGGTCCACCCTATCCTCGCCCCGAATCCAACGCCGGGGCCACCGATCCAGGCTTCATCCCGCTGCCTGTCTAATAACGACAGTTTGCGGGTCTGCGGCTCCAGTTTCATCAGCCACCTGTCTTTACTATCCTGCGACCGGATATCGAGCACAGCTGTACTTCCGGACGGATTCCAGGAAATGCTGGCAACATAAACCGGCCGCGGCTTCTTTCTCGCCTTTGACGTATCATCTTTTGCATAATCGGGAAGATCTGTGATCCCGGGCAGCGAATCCATACCAACCAGGAACTCACGGTTGCCTGCTCTATCGTATAAATAGAAATCATACCTGCCCTGTGGGGCCCCAACCTTTGTTCTGACATTCAGGTCAGTGGTAAACCCTGATTCGGTTACATAGTCAGGCACGATGGTCTGTTTCCCCTGGGCAGGCTGGAATAACCTATAGGTTACATAATTTCCTGAAGGTGAAATATCAAGGGCCTGGAGCATCTTATCGCCAAGATCGATCAACTTAAGCGTATCCGTTTCACGGTTGTACTTCAGGAAATTGTTCCGGCCATCTTTCTTTTTCTTCCTCTCCTCCAACACATCAAAAAGCTCTAGCTGCTGCCGGCTCAGCCATTGTTCCTGGGTTAATTGTTTTGAAGCACTATCCGGCCTGGCGGGCCTGGCAGCAGCACCCCTTCCCTGCTCCACCCGTTGCAGATTGGTCAGTTGCTTTGTGGTGCCCGTTCTGATATTCCAGGCATAGATATTCTGACTCCTGTTATAAGCAACCCACTCATTATTAAGGATGAATTTTGGGTTGAATTCAGCGTCCTCGGTTTGTGTGATGGGTTTCGTTTGACTGGTTTTGATATCGGTGATATAAAGGTCTCCGCGATAAATATGCACCCTCATGCTGTAATCACTGCTATAGACGGCTCCCGCGGATGCATTCGCCTTGATGGCATCCATATATTTCATCTTTACCGGCCCCCTACCTCCAAGGTCCCTACCTTGGAGGTAGGGACCTTGGAGGTCGTAAGTATAGAAAGAATCGTCCACTGCCTTATCCGGATTCCACAAGAAGTTCACTGCCCGGCTATCTGGCGACCATGAAATGCCTGATGGAGAACTGCCCATCCATTTCGGGTCACGCATGATCTTTTCTACGGTGAGGGTCTGGGAAGAAACGGTTGACGACAGAAAAACAAGGAATACCAGGATCCTGCAAAACATATTCAATATTTAGCCACTAAAACTATGTCAGAATTTGCAACCTGCAACCTGCAACCTGTAACCTGCTACAGAATGATCCTCCCAATATTCGCCTTATTGATATCAGCATTCAACGTGCTGATCTCTTTTTCAATATTGGTTTTCCTTTCTTTCAGTTTCAGCCATTGATTGTGCAAGGTGTCAAACTGCTGCTTTTGCCCCTGTGTTACGTAGGGCACATTGGCTTCAATATCACCTTTCAGGAATATATAATCCGCCGTGATCTTGTTCACGTAATTGATGATGTCGTCGTTTGACTTGGCTTTGTTTTGCACCACATCTTCTTCCCACGCCTGCAGGTCTTTGGCAATCTTGTCCGCACTCTGCCTGATCTGTTCGGTTCCCGGCTTGTCTTTCAACATAGTGGAGGTCTCCTTCAGCTGATTGATGGTCTTCCTGGCACCGATCACTTCTTTATGGATCAGGCTGGCCTCATCTACGATCTTCTTCATCAGTTCAGTTTGCTCTTCATAATCAGCTTGTGTAGCCTGTATTCCAGGACGAGGCTTAAGCACTACTTTCGAGCTTTGCACCTGGTCGCCCAACCTGAGCTTTACAGTGTATTCACCCGGCGCAGCCAGGTAGCCGTCATACGAACCTTCAATGAAAACGGTGGGCACTCCAACAATGGATTCACCTTTAAGATCCCAGACAAATCTGTTCAGTCCTTTTCGTACAGGAAGTTTCGGGTCTGCATCAGGGCCGCCGGGATAAGCAATAAATCCATCATCAGCTTTCGAAGAATAGGTTCTCACCAGTTCATTTTTGCTGTTCAGGATCTCCATCGTGATCACTGTGTCTTTCTTTACATCAGGCAGTTGGTAATAGATCACTGCGCCGGATGCAGCATTCGTTCCACTGAAGCCAGGCATTGGTGTCACGGGTTCATCAACGTCAGAAGGCATGTTCAACGGACTGCCGGAAGAGGTCCTGATCACTTCGCCAGGAGAAAATAATTTGAAAGATGATGTAGTATTCGCATCGAACTCCCGGAGTACCTCAATGTCGTCAAGGATCCAGAATGCACGTCCCATGGTGGAAGCGATCAGATCATCGTGGTGCACTTTAAGATCAGTGATGGGCGTTATGGGCAGCCCCAGTTGCATTTGCGACCAGGATCCGCCGCCATTATAAGAGATGTAGAACCCGGTTTCAGTTCCTGCATACAACAGATCTTTCTTCTTCGTGTCTTCCCTTACCACCCGGGTATATGCAGTTGCTGGAATTCCATTTACGATCTTCACCCAGGTTTTACCATAGTCTGTTGACTTGTAAATCGCAGGACTGAAATCGTTCACCTTATATCTTGTTGTGGCAATATAAACTGTGGCTTTATCATGAGGGCTGACTTCAATGCTGTTGATCAGGCATTCCTGCAAACCTGCCGGTGTGATATTGGTCCAGTTCGCACCTCCGTCTTTGGTAATATGAACAAATCCGTCATCACTACCAGTATAGATCACGCCTTTTTCAAGTGGCGATTCAAGCACATAGGCCAATGTTCCATAGTTCTCACCGCCTGCGCCTTCGTTTGTAAATGGTGTACCACTCCAGCCCTGTTTGGTTGTATCGTTCCTGGTGAGATCACCTGATATCGCTTTCCAGGTTTTTCCCATATCAGTTGTTTTGAACAATACATTGGCTCCGTGATAGAAAGTATTGGGTTCGTGCTGCGAATAAATGATAGGTGCATTCCAGTTGAAGCGGTACTTCATTTCCTTGGGCTGTAAAGCCTGGTATTGAATGGGCACCTGCATCACTTCCTTATGTTCGCCCAGCTCACTGTCGTAAATATCAATGGTACCCTGGTAAGAACCACCCATAACAAACCGGGGGTTCTTTGGATCGAAAGCAAGAAAGGCGCTTTCACCACCTGCACTGGCAGACCATTCCCTGTCCGATATAGCAAAACCACTTGGGTTACTGCTTTTTATCTTCACTGAAGAATTATCCTGTTGACCTGCATATACATTATATGGGTAAAGATCATCCGCATTCACCCGATAGAACTGTGCAGTGGGTTGATTGTTCTGTGAGGACCAGGTGCGGCCCTGGTCAAAACTTACAGCAGCACCCCCATCATTGGAAACAACCATGTTCTTGGGATTGTCTGGGTTGATCCAGAGATGATGGTAGTCGCCATGCGTGCCCCTGATATTTGACCAAGTTCTGCCTCCATCCTTACTGATCAAGCCCGGAGAGTTGAATATGAATAATGTATTCTCGTCTTTTGGATCAAGAAATACTTCTATATAGTACCAGGCGCGTTGTGTAAGCCTGTGATCTTTGCTCGCAACATTGAATGAAGCCCCCGCGTCATTGGAAACAAACAATCCGCCCAATTCTTTCTGGGTATCGCTTTCCACCAATGCATATACTTTGTCAGGATTAGCGCGCGATACCGCAATACTCATCTTACCCATTTTTTCAGGTAGTCCTTTTGTAAGTTTTGTCCAGGTTTTGCCTTCATCAACTGATTTGTATAAACCTGATCCAGGTCCGCCGGAACGCACTTCCCAAGGCAATCTGCGATGATCCCACATGGCAGCATAGAGTATGCGCGGATTATTCATGTCCATACTCAGTTCAGAACAGCCCGTATTATCATCCACAAATAATATTTTAGTCCAGCTTGCACCTCCATCTGTTGACTTGTACACCCCGCGTTCTGCTGAAGGGCCGTGCAGTGCACCCTGTGCTGCAACATATACCACATCCGGGTTGGACGGATGTATCCGGATACCCGAAATGTGACGGGTTAACTCCAACCCTGTTTTCTTCCAGGTTTTACCTGCATCAGTGCTTTTGTACATGCCATCGCCATATGAAGTCATCACACCCCGGGGAGCATGTTCACCAGCACCTACGTATATTACGTTAGGATCTGATTCTGATACAGCCACTGCCCCAATTGAGCCTGTGGTGAAAAACCCGTCAGAGATATTAAACCAGGAGGCACCTGCATTGATGGTTTTCCATACGCCACCGCCGGTTGTACCCATATAATAAACCTGGTCATTGCCTTTTACACCTGAAGAGGCAACAGACCGGCCGCCCCGAAAAGGCCCGATATTGCGCCATTTGAGCGATCTGAAATACTGCTCCTGGTCCAGTGTAGGCGCCGGGGCGGGAGCCTCAGCCTTTTTTCTCTGGGCAGTTGCTACTAATGAAAAGCAAATAAATAAAAGGAAGATGGAAACTCTTGTCATTGGTTTTGGAATTAGAGTTGCCAAATTTAACAGAAAAGGGATTAGGATTCAGTAAAACTGAAGTGGCGCTTTAATTTGAGTACCCTTCTCTCAAATAGTTGATAAGACAGGTAAGCAAGGCCAAAAACGGTCAGGCAAAATGGGAAAAACCATAGATACAAACTATTTGACAACCCTTTCTGCGAAGCCCATATGATCAGGTACTGTGTAAAATAAAATTGTACAGGTAAATGGAACAGGTAGATCCCGTAGCTGATCCTGCCTGTCAGCCCGATAAAACTGTTATCTATTACTCTTGTTTTAATTGCGCCTTTCTCAATTCCCATTATCACATGAATAATACATAGAGCTAATACACTGTATGCTGTGACCCTTAGAAATTCAAAACGGTGTTCAAGGGAAAATAACGGTGTCAACGCCCAGTATAGAAACAAAGGTGTCACGGCTAAAAAACTAAATCGAACGATCATGGTTATGTTTTTCCTGCCTTTCTCACTTCTGATCATATTTGCATACATACCACCAACTGCAAAAGCCACAAGGTTTGTTGTAGTAAGGAAGTTCATTAGCAGTCCGCAGGAATAATCATCTGCGCAACCAAAATACCAGCTGCTGAACAGCGAAATGACCGTGCAACCAAGGAAAATGAAAGGTTGATAAAATGAAGAAATAAATATGATCAGCCATGGCCATACCAGGTAGAACTGCTCCTCTATGGCAAGGCTCCAGGTATGAGAGGTATGTGTTACAACAGTCTTGTTATAAAAGAAATAATTGGATGTGAAGGTGAACTGGTAGGGAAGCTCGCCTTCAAGAAAAGGGTAACCGATGATCATTAAAATAAACAACAAAAGAAAATAGGCCGGAAAGATCCTCAGCATTCTCCTGACCAGAAAATTTCTGACCACTAATAAACCATTACTGCATTTTTCCTTATCGTTCAGAAGAATAGTTGAGATCAGAAATCCACTTAAAACAAAAAACACGATAACTGC
>DATGXN010000383.1:0-7174 GCA_035298945.1 Chitinophagaceae bacterium
GGGTGTTCACCTCTTCCCATTCCGAACAGAGAAGTTAAGCCCCTCATGGCCAATGGTACTAGGCTGCGGCCTGGGAGAGTAGGTAGGTGCCATATTTATTAAAGCCCCGACGTTTATACGTTGGGGCTTTTTTTTTGCCCATACTCTCCGTTATCCATCATATATAATCATTTTTGATCTTTGCCGCCCGGCCGAAGCGATATAGTTTAACAAACTCTAAGCTATTACCCCCATGGGTTATTCACCACTGCATTTTTTTAAATGTAAAGCCTTCTTTGCATTCAGTCTGACCTGGTTTTTATTGTCAATCTCCGTTTTTGGTCAGGGGGACGGACCCCGTTTATTTGTTCTGTTGCCCAAAGGAGTGTGGGCATTCAATACCGGGTGGCCGGGAATGAACCAGAATATCAATCCAACCGGAACGATCCTGGTGCATAAAGCAGAAGTGAAAGTGAATGTGTTCCCGATCACCACTTTGTATCGTACATTTTCCCTGGCAAACCGTTTTGCGCCGCTCTCCCTGATGGTCAACCCCGATACTTTGTCCGGATCGGCTCTTGACGTACCTCCAGTGATACCGTTGCCAACTACTTCAGTAACTGCAAATGGATGGTCCGATGGTTTTGTGGCATTCAAACTTGGACTCGCCGGAGCTACCGCACAGCCGGGTGTATAATATGGAGACAGGCACGCCGGTATTGAGTTTGAACCATAACCTGAAGAAAGCTAGGTAGTTGGAAATCTCTCCGTCGGTTATGATGTTTGGAATAATAACGAACCTTCATTAGGCACCCGCGCAGATAAGATTGAATAGGCTGTATTGTTTAGTCTTGAAAATCACCTGTCACATAATTTCACTCCCAAATTCTGGGCTTTTGCCAATCTTCTGTACAGGCTGGGCGGACAAACTACAACTGACGGAGAAGAAAATGACAATAAGCAGAACATGTTGGGAGGCGGACTTGGTGTCGGATACCAATACATGCCTTTCCTTGGAGCCTATGCTGATTACGGCACCATCTTGTCCGGAGGTCCGAATAATGCCAGTTCCAATATGTCCATGATAGCCGTGAATTTCACCTATGTAAATACAAAAAAGCTCAAACCCAACATGCAATAATGGTACTGATCGCTTACTAATAAATGGTCACAAATTTCTAAACGATCAGATCGCCTCCTCCCTGTCAGGGATGAGTTTGTTGCGAATCATAAAAGACCAGAATTCCGCCCGTCTGTTCGTTTATCTTCGTTAGAATTTTGCAAAGAATCAACATAATCAATATGAAAAGTACGATCAGTTATTTCTTAGTTGTACCAGTACTCGCATCTCTTTTTGCGTGCGGCACAAGTAAGAAACTCGAACAGACTACCAACGAACTGAACCAGTTGAAAGACGTCAATAGTCAGCAATCCCAGAAGATCACCGCTTATGAAGCTGATATCAAACAATTGAAAGAAGAAAATATTCAATACAGCAAGGAAGCAGAAGACTGCCGCTTAGCAAAGCAGGCTTTAGCGCAACGCGCGGAAAATTTAAATAAAGCTCTGGCTGAAGAAGGAACTTCAATGAAACAGATCAAGCAAAAAGCAGCTGTGGCTTTGCAGAGATTTGAAGACCAGGGTGCTGAGGTAACCTACAAGAACGGTCTCATCCACATTAATTTTACAGACGATTTCTTTTTTAAATCCGGCAGCTCTACTATCGCAGTCAGAGGTCGGGAAGCTTTAAATACAGTTGCGCAGACTTTAAGGGAAAATCCACATGTAACCTGTTTTATTGTGGGTCATACTGATACAACGCATGTTAGCGGTAAAGCTGATAACTGGTCGTTAAGTACAGAAAGAGCCAATGCGGTAGTGAGAGTGTTGCATTATACTTACAATATCAATCCAGCCCGCCTCACTGCAGCTGGAAAAGGAAAATACAGCCCGGTGGCCAGTAACGATACTCCTGAAGGAAGAGAGAAGAACAGGAGGATTGAAATCATTCTTAACCCAGACCTGGACAGGTTATGGGAACTTTCTGAATCGCATAAATAAGGCCTGATTATTTGTGGACTTCGATCTTTTAAAACCAGTATTTATACCATTAAAAAAATTAAGATGAGGTACAGTGATAAAATATTCACTCCGGCAACAACGCTTACAGTAATCCTTTTCGTTGCATTGTTATTGCCTTTTCAGCAATTATCAGCACAGGCTAAAAGAGCTGGAGGAGCTAGCCCTGCTGCAAGTAAAGGTGCAGTAAATAAATCTGCAGCGAACAGGCCTGCTGCAAATAGTTCTTCGGTCAATAAGGCCAGCGTTAATAAACCAAATACAACCAAGTCTTCAGTCAATAAACCTGATCTTAAAGCAGGTGGTGGAGACCAACGTGCAGGCATCAACAATTCCGGTAATACCACAAACAATATCAAAGGCGGGAATAAAGTCAATATTGACAACAGCAAAAAAAATGTCAATGTTAATGTTGACAACAGTAAAGATATCCATGTCAATAACAGTCGAAATACAGTAGTACGAAGGAATTCAATGCCTTATGCAAGGCCTCCCTATGTGTATGGGGGATACAGGTATCGCTGCTATCATCCCTACTATTTTCACCCATACCGTCCATTTGTATGGGGACCCATGTGGCATCCATGGGGATTTTTTATTGCAACTCTCGCGACCACTGCTATTCTAATCTCTATTGTTGATAACGACGTGCCAACGCATTATGATATGGCTTCGAATTATATTTCTGGATTTGGTTTTGATGCCATAGAAAAACAACTTCTTTTTTCAGGGCCTGCATTTATGCCAAAAAACAATATGCCGGAGTATGTATTAAGCCGATCGGAAAATGCCCGGTTAGCTATTGCCGGGGAATATTATTACGATCAGGGTGTTTATTACCTGAAAGGAGATGGAGGCTACACCGTTGTTTCAGCTCCACTTGGTGCCAAAATAAAAACACTGCCAACTGGATATGAAACTGTTTCAGTTGATGATAAAGGAACCAAGAATTATTATTATGGCGGAGTCTTTTATGAAAAGAGATCTGATGGATATGTTGTTGTAGCACCAATGGCTGGAACTGTAGTTGAACATATATCTGAGGGCGGCGAAGAAGTAAAGATGGGAGATATCACCTATGTGAAATTCGGAGAAACTTACTTCCAACCCATCCAGGAGAACGGGAAAGACATGTATGAAGTAGCAGATGTAGAAGAAGATAAGTAAAAAAAATTAATTGACAGAGGTAAGCCACCCGGATAAATCGGGTGGCTTTTTTTATTTAAAGGAAGATCACCCTGTCTTAAATTGTAAAATTGAAACAATTGAATTCATGCGGGCTCTGACCTATTGTCTACTTTCACAGCTATAAACGAAAAATATGAAAAAGGTCTTTATTCTTCTTTTGATCTCAATCTCTTTTGCAGGTGTTGCCAATGCTCAAAAATGGGCCGACCTGTCCAACGAACAAAAAATCTCCAAGCTCCAGGATTTCAGGGCGGACAACCAGAAATACATGAAGGAGAAACTGGGTTTGACAGATGAGCAGCGCACTGACGTGGATAACGTAAACCTTTGCTTTCTCAGTACGCTGGATCTGATCGACAGGTACGGGAAAGACGATGCAGCCAAAGAGAAATATGCAAAATCTGCAGTAAACGCCCGTAACGTACAGTTGGACGCCATCATGGGACCTGAGAAACGCAAACAGTTCCAGGACTACGTTGTTGCCAAACTGAAAAAAGCCGAGGCTGCACAGAAATAAATTAGCCACTCATAAAAAATGACCGGGATGACACAACTCATACCCGGTCATTTTTTGCAATGTTGATAGACGTATGATAATGAGATGGCGGATCCCTTCATTATTTTTACTTAGTTCAAATGCCACCAGTTAATTTCTCCGTCCTTCAATAATCCTTCAATAATCAATCTCAGATCGATGACAATCATTAAACGGATCTCCATTCCCATTTTGCTGTTTTCCATTCTGGCCTCCAGCTGTAACCAACCCGCAACTGAGTCAACAACCACAGTGACCAGCAAAGATGGAATAGACAGAACAGAACTGCCAATCAAAGAACCCAGTTATCCGGCGATCACAGAACTTGACGCCCGTAATGCGAAAGCTCCTGCGAGGTTTGAAGTAAAAGCACCGGAAAAGGCACCTAATATTGTGATCGTCCTGATCGATGACATTGGCTTCGGGCACTCCAGCGCTTTCGGCGGGCCGATCAATATGCCCACGCTGGAAAGTCTGGCTGGGAATGGGCTTAAGTACAATAGGTTCCATACAACCGCTCTCTGCTCCCCAACCAGAACGGCGCTGCTCACGGGTTATAACCATCATTCCAACAATGCCGGTGCGATCATGGAAGTAGCTACTGCATTTCCCGGCAATACCGGCATTCGTCCGCAATCTATTACACCAGTTGCGTCCGTTCTTCGAATGAATGGCTATAGCACTGCGGCATTTGGTAAGTATCATGAAACGCCGCCATGGGAAGGTTCTGTTTCCGGTCCATATGACCGCTGGCCAACAGGGTCGGGCTTTGATAAATTCTATGGATTCATTGGAGGAGAAACCAACCAATGGCACCCCATGGTGTATGATGGCGTAACGCGCGTTTTCCCGAATGTGGATGATCCAAATTATCATTTCACCAACGACATGACAGATCAGGCGATTTCATGGATGAATACTCAGCAATCCCTGACACCTGATAAACCTTTCTACATGTATTTCGCCACAGGTGCAACGCATGCACCGCATCATGCACCAAAATCGTATACGGAAAAATACAAAGGCAAGTTTTCACAGGGATGGGATAAGCTGCGCGAAGAAACCCTGGAACGTCAGAAAAAACTGGGCGTAGTTCCGGAGAATACAAAACTTGCCCCCAAGCCGGCAGATATTAAGGACTGGGATAAACTGACCCCGGATGAAAAACGTTTGTTTGAAAGACAGATGGAGATCTTTGCTGGTTTTGCAGAACATACCGATGCACAGGTAGGAAGGCTTGTTGCCGCATTGGAAGAAAGAGGAGAGTTGGACAATACCTTATTCTTCTACATCGTGGGAGATAACGGATCCAGTGCAGAAGGAGGTATGATAGGCATGTTCAATGAAAATACCTATTTCAATGGAGTCATGGAAACACTGGACATGCAGTTGAAATATTACGACAAGCTGGGCACCGAAGAAACCTATAACCATTTTGCAGCAGGCTGGGCCGTTGCCGGTAATACACCTTTTACCTGGACCAAACAGGTAGCTTCAAATTTTGGCGGAACCCGTAACGGTATGGTAGTGCATTGGCCGGCAGGGATCAAATCAAAGAATGAAGTGAGGTCGCAATTTCATCATGTCATTGACGTGGCGCCCACCATTTATGAATCAGCAAAAATTCCGGCGCCCAAGATGGTGAATGGTATTGAACAAAGGCCTATTGAAGGTGTGAGTATGGTGTATACATTTGATAATGCTAAAGCCCCTGACACCAGGAAAACACAATATTTTGAAATGGCTGGAAACCGGGCAATTTACCAGGATGGTTGGTTCGCAGGAACCGTACATAAAGCGCCTTGGGAAGCTGCTCCAAGACATCCATTAACTGAAGATGTTTGGGAACTGTACAATGTGAATGAGGACTTCAGCCAGGCCAACAATCTTGCGGCGAAAGAACCGGCAAAATTGGAAGAGTTGAAGAAGAAATTCATGGAGGAAGCGGTCAAATACAATGTGCTTCCTATTGACGATCGAACCATCGAGAGATTTGATGCCAGGATTGCGGGCCGGCCCGACCTCATGAATGGGCGAACTAAATTAACCTTGTATGAGGGAGCGAAAGGAATGCCGGAGAATTCTTTCATCAACGTGAAGAACACGTCATTTACCATTAATGCGGATGTAGAAGTGCCGGCAAATGGCTCTGGCGTTATTGTATGCCAGGGTGGTGATTTTGGAGGTTGGAGCTTTTATATGCAGGGTGGTAAACCTGCCTTTACTTACAATTTCGTTGGGCTGGAATTATTTACACTAAACAGTAGCGTAAAACTGACTCCGGGTAAGCATGCCGTGAAATTTGATTTTGCATACGAAGGTGGAAGAGGAGGAGCAGGGACAGGTACCATCTATGTTGATGGTAAAGCAGTTGGAGCCGGGAGAATCGCGAAAACAAATTATAACACATTTGGTATCGATGAATCCGCTGATGTAGGGGAAGACATGAATACCCCGGTTTACAAGGGTTATCACGGTAAGGACAAATTCAATGGAAAGATCAATAAAGTAATTGTGGAGACTTTTCCGGGCAAATAGAAGGCCCCGGTCTTTTTGACACAAGCTATTCTTGTTAAGGTTCGGATATTTTTAAAGCTTTGAAGCCGGGCGAAAAATAAATTTTCGCCTGGCTTTTTTTAAAAAATCAATATGAGAAAACTTCTGAATAACGGGTTGGTTTTGATCACAGTTGTTATCATGGCTTCCTGCGGCACCAACAAGAAATTGGCTACGGCAAATGATAAGATCAATGATCTTAATTCGCAACTTACAACCGCTAATTCCAAACTTGCGGAGAACGACAAATTGATAGGCCAGCTTAAAGAAGAGAATATCTCTTACAGCAAAGAAGCCCAGGACTGCAGGATTGCGAAGGAGAATGTTACCCGGAAATTGGAGAAACTTGAAAATGATCTTGAAAGAGAATCAAAGGCGATTGACTCTGTGGCAGAAAGGGCGGAATTGGCCGTGCAGAAACTGGTGGATGCAGGTGCCGAGGTCACTATGGGAGATGGTTTGGTGTATGTTTCCATGCCCGACAAATTTCTATTCAAATCCGGCAGCGCAACAGTAGGTGTCAAAGGAAAAGAGGGGCTGGCCGTGATTGCCGAAATTCTGCAGGAATATCCCAATACCGAAGCGATCGTTGTTGGTAACACTGATTCTGCGCATGTTAAAGGGAAGGCAGATAACTGGTCGTTAAGTACGGAAAGAGCCAATGCTGTAGTGCGAATATTGAGGGATACTTATCAGATCGATCCTATACGGCTCACTGCCGCTGGCAGGGGTAAATACAACCCGGTTGCTCCGAACAATAGCGCTGAAGGCAGGGAGAAAAACAGGCGGATCGAGATTATCCTTATCCCGGATCTGAGCGGGTTATGGGAAATGCTC
>DATGXN010000384.1:0-3331 GCA_035298945.1 Chitinophagaceae bacterium
GAAGAACAAATTAAGGGCGTTCCAGTCTTCAGAGCGAACGGGCTCCATGACTACAGAATTGAGAAACGAGAAGGTTCTTGTCTACGGTGATGCTGTGATAATGCTGGAAGGTGATTTTTTTGTGTAAAGGAATGGTTCTCATAAATAATAACAGATGCCCAACATCCCAAGATTTACCAGTTTTTTATGTTTACTCTCTTGCATTTGCTTTGCGTTCACCGAACGGACTGAATCAATAGTTCAGGTGATCGGCAATGGTGATATGCCTAATGTGGCGGTAGGGCATGATGGTAAAATCTATGTGGTATATGGCAAAAAGGATAGTATTTTCTGCACCTATTCATCAAATAAAGCAAAAACATTTTCGTCCCCTTCGCTTATCGCTGTGTTGCCTCGCATGTTTTCATTCGCTATGAGAGGTCCTCAGATCGCAAGTACAAATTATGGGTTGGTGATCACAGCAATGACCCAGGCCGGGAATATTTATGCACTTACAAGTTCTGATGGGCTTCGGTGGAGCAAACCCGCAAGATTAAATGATGCAGACAGTTCCGCGCCTGAGGGTTTGATGTCAATTGCGGCCGATGGGAATAATGTGTTTGCCGTGTGGCTTGATACCAGGGGAAATCGAAGGAATAAAATTTATGGCTCGGTCTCGGAAGATGGCGGTAGGTCCTGGTTACCCAATAGTTTGATCTACAGTTCTCCGGATTCAACGGTATGTGAATGCTGTAAACCTTCAGTTATAATGAAAGGGAAACATGTATATGCGATGTTTCGAAACTGGCTGGATCAGAACAGGGACCTTTACCTGGCCAGTTCATCAGATGGAGGAAAAACATTCGCCCCTCCGGAAAAACTTGGTACCGGAAGTTGGAAACTTAATGGTTGCCCTATGGACGGTGGAAGCCTGGATGTAAATGATCAGGGTAAGGTGCAAACGATATGGCGCAGACAATCTAAAATCTATACTGTCCAACCTGGGGAACCAGAGGTGGAATTAGGCGAGGGAAAAAACTGTACGTTGGTCAGTTTGGAAAATCAAAATATCTATGCCTGGGTTGACAAAGGGGAGATTGTGATATCAGGATCGGCGGGGAAATTGATAAAGCCCGGCAAAGGTTCTAACCCTGTATTGAAAAAACTTGATCGAACAACTGCGATTTGTGTATGGGGAAACAACAATCAAATTGAAGCCGCAGTAATTACATTCTGATATTTAATCAGATAAAGCAGTTTTATTTCGTAGGAAGTTTCCGTGGATTTTTAAGATAGCTTTCGATGGCTTCTTCCATATTTACATCCATCAGGTTGGCCAGGGTGAGCAGCCACATCAGCACATCAGCAAATTCTTCTTTGGCATTCTCCTGATCGCCGCTGGCAATGGCGGATGAGAGTTCTCCCACTTCTTCATGAAACCATAGGGCCGTATGGTAGATGCCTCTTTCGCTGTCAGTTTTAAAATATCGTTCCCGAACAATTTTTTGCAGTGCTGAAATATCCATAATGATGAAAATTGATCTATGTTAAAGGAGTCTCTTTTGGGGGGTTCTTGCTCCCGCTGTATAATTCATATTCAAAAAGACGGGAGTCAATGGTGCTGGTATAAAATTCGATCCTGCGTTTGGCCTTCAGTCCTATTTTTTTGGCAAGTTCAAGGTTGCCGGTAAATACATAGCCCCAATACCCGCCACATTTTTGTTTCATGAAGTCGCCAATGCGACTGTAAGTTCCTTCCAGTTCCGTGACATTGCCTAATCGTTCGCCGTATTCGGGATTGACATAAAAAATACCTGGCCTCTTAGCAGGTAGCTGAGTGGCTGCAAAATCACATACTGAAAATTCGATCAGGCGGGCCACCCCAGCCGAGATGGCATTCTTGCGGGCATTTTCAATAGCTTTTGGACTGTAGTCCGTTGCGATAATGCGGAGGCCGGGCACATCAACGATCTGCGATTCGAGCAGAGCGTCTTCTTTTAAATAAACGGTTTCATCGTAACCCTGTATGTGCATGAAGGCATAATTGGTACGGAATAATCCTGGCCTCCTGTTGGTGGCGATCATGGCTGCTTCGATAGCGACTGTACCGGAACCACACATGGGATTAACAAAAGGAGATTGCCGATCCCAACGGGTAGCATAAATGGTGGCAGCGGCCAGGGCTTCCAGCATAGGTGCCTGGCCCGGTATCTTCCTGTAGCCATGCCTGCCCAATGAATCGCCCGAAGTATCGATAAAGATTTCCGCATGTTCATTTTTCCAGAATAGGTGTACAACAGCTCCTGTCAGTTCGGAACCCGTGGTAGGCCTGAATCCTCTTTTTTCACGCATCCTGTCTACAATAGCATCCTTCACCCTGAGGTTGGCGAACATGCTGTTATTAATGGTTTCATTATTCACGTTGCTGGTGATAGAGAAATGGCCGTGTTCGATCAGGATATCTTCCCAGGGGTAATCACGTACATTTTCATAAACAGCATCAGCATTTTCTGCGGTGAATTGTTTGAGGCTATACAGCACCTGGCTGGCACAACGAAGATTCAGATTCAGTTTGATACAATCATTGATAGTGCCAATGATACGAACACCGGTTATAAATGTTTCTTCCGGGGTAAATCCGAGTTCTTTTATTTCCTGCTCCAGGTAAGGAGCAAGCCTTTTAGGGCAGGTGATGATAATAGGAGCTTTCTCAGTAAATAAATTCATGCGGCCTCAAAGGTAGAATATTACTGAATCCCAATACCCGTGCAGTTTTCTGCCCAGGATTCATGCATATATGGCCCATTCGTCGCAACATAACCGGGTTATGTCTCATTTGATCCAACCACCGTCGTTTCCAGGTATACATTTGAATAGAAATTAAAACATTAAAATATATACCATGAAAAAGATTATTTATCCCATCATCGCTGCACTGGTCCTTTCAGGATTTTCAGCATTCGCACAAACAGATACACCGGTTGAGAGCAGGAACAAGCCCTTTATCAGTTATCATTTTCATGACCAGTTCAACGGGCAGGAAGCAGTCACTAAAACTGATTCGGATGACAGCAGCATTACTACTGAATTGACCCGGGTGGACATTTTCACTCCTTCATTCCAATCCAGTGATGAGCTGATCGACAGGCAGTTCACTACGGAGGAAACTACCATTGAAATACCTCGTAATGTTCAAACTGACGAGATCATAAATAGCCAGTTTGATGCGGATAACAAGCTGACTCCTGCACAACAATAACTCTACTGGCATGTAATTTTCAATTGGTATATAAACACCATTAAATTGAAAATTATGCCAGAGAAAAAAACACTAAGTAGAGCCGCCAAAGAC
>DATGXN010000385.1:0-21323 GCA_035298945.1 Chitinophagaceae bacterium
CTCCACTCTTCTTCCACCCAGGTCTGGTCCATATATACCAGGGGCTGCGCGGCTTCTTTCCCAAAATATTTCACGAACGATCCAAGAATGGCTTGGTTTCTTTCTGCTTCGTTCAATGTGCTCAGGGCCCTGGCTTCGTCAGCCAGCACAAAGCCCATCAGTATGCCCCGGCTGGCATCATATGGGGAATTGTCAAATACCACCCTGGCATATCCCTCGTCTGAAGCCACCACCCCGTTCAGGCCTTTTTTTCTCCAGAATGGTTCGGGATAGATGGCATAGCATTTCCATACGGCCCCCATCGGCATCCTCTGCCATAACTGTTTTCTTCCTGCAGAAATAGGG
Source organism: Chitinophagaceae bacterium (assembly GCA_035298945.1). Lineage (GTDB taxonomy): Bacteria > Bacteroidota > Bacteroidia > Chitinophagales > Chitinophagaceae > Pollutibacter. The sequence goes on from DATGXN010000385.1 coordinate 346, forward strand.
GTTACAAAATCGATCCTTGACAGCATGGGAGGAGGTATGGCCAGGATGATCTTCCTGGCTGTAAATTGTTCATCCCTGCATCTCACAGTCACATGGTCTGATGTTTGTTCAATGCTGGTAACGGGCATGGATAAACGAATATCAGGCTGCAGGATCTCTGCCATCTTCCTGGCAGGCAGATCAGCGCCGCCCAGTATTCTTTCTTCCTGCGCCCCGTTCCGGATATTCATCAGGGTATCAAAATCACGCCCCGACCGGGTATAATACAGTGCAAAAAGCATGGAGACTTCCGCAGGGTGGGCTGCAAAAATGGCCTGGGCAGCCAACGAGAACAACTGCTTTGCTTTTGTACTCATCATGTGTTTGTCCATCCAGCCCTGCAAGGTGAGTGTATCCCAGTAACTGGCTTTTTCGGCCAGCCAGGGAAATGCGGGATCAATGGTGCGTGACAGCTTATTGATTTTCTTTATTGCGTTGTTCAGGCTGAGTAATGCCGGCACGGGAAGGGGAGGGATCAGACCTTTATAGGTTTTTGTTTTTCCACTCCAGTGCAAAACGGTCTTTCCCTCGTCATGTGTTTTAAATGCAGGGATACTGAACTCTTTCAGCAAATCGTACATCCTGCTTTGCGTTGGGCCTATCCACTGGGCCCCCAGGTCAATATATTGGCCGTTATCCAGGTGCCGTGTGTAAACTCTTCCGCCTACCCGGTCCCTGGCTTCAAGCACCAGCAGTTTTTTCCCGGCTGATTTCAATAGCCTTGCGGCTGAAAGGCCCGAATAGCCTGCGCCTATAACAATAACATCGTATGTATTATCCAAGATTATTCACATTTAACTATATGAATGTAGAAAAGTTTAACGAACGGCGAATGCCCTTAGCCAAGGGTTCAGTACATTTGTGAAAAGCTGTTCCATGAGTATTAAATATAATCCTGCCACCCTTACCCGAATTGAGAAACTCATCGAAGAGACAGGTTATATCCTGAGATATGAAAGGGGAACTTTTCAGAGTGGTTACTGTGTACTGGAACAGAAGAAAGTGGTAGTTCTCAATAAATTTCTCCAAACTGAAGGACGTATCAATACGCTGATCGATCTTATTTCCACCCTGAATATCGAACCCAGCCACCTTAGTCCTGATAACCGCAAACTGTACGAAGAACTGGCTGCCAAGTTCGAAGAGTCCTAGTTCTGCCTTCTAGATTAATCCAACTACATTTGCGGGGTGAGTTATCCCAACCTCCATATCAAATTCCTGGGCACTGGCACCAGCAGTGGCATACCCATGATCGGTTGTGACTGTGAAGTATGCACGTCAAATGACCCCAGGGATAACCGCCTGAGGAGCAGTATCATGGTCAACTCCGGCAAAACTTCACTGGTAGTGGATACCACGCCCGATTTCCGTTACCAGATGCTGCGCACCAATACCAAACATGTTGACGCGATCGTGTTCACCCATCCGCATAAAGATCATATAGCAGGACTGGACGATATCCGTGCATTTAATTTTTTCTCCCGCAAACCGATGGAACTTTATGCCAATTCGCTCACCGAGGAAGCGTTGCGGAGGGATTTTTATTATGCCTTTGCCGAAAGGAAATATCCCGGCGTACCTGAGATCAACTTGAATCTGATAGCTACGGATCCTTTTGTTGTGGGTGACATCCCGATAGAACCCATTGAGGTCTGGCATATGAAAATGCCCGTGCTCGGTTTCAGATTCGGTAAGTTCACTTATATCACTGATGCCAACAGGCTCGATGATGAGGCTAAGGAAAAAGTGCGCGGATCGGAGGTGATGGTTCTTAATGCCCTGCGTAAAGAAAAACATATTTCTCATTTCTCATTAAGCGAAGCGGTGAGCCTGGTGAAAGAACTTGGAGTGCCCAAAGCATATTTCACTCATATTTCGCATCAGCTTGGCTTGCACGAAGAGATCTGCAACGAATTACCCGAGGGCATTGAACTGGCATACGACGGCCTAACGCTGACCATCTGATCGGCCGGGATAGAAAAATAACCGGGTTCAGTGTTTTTTTCACCTTTATTTTCAGAACGGTAGTTGCCAACTTCATGAGAAAAATGAAGGAGTGGTTGATGAGCTACCTGAGTTTTTCAAAAAAAGAAAGAACGGGTATTGTAGTGCTGATGTCTCTGATCTTATCCATCTGGTTATTGCCCGAATTCTTTGCCAAGCCGGAGGCGATTCCCAGTGAAGTGAAGGCAGGGGCTGATTCTTTTGTTAATAAAGTGGTGGCCGGAAAAGGAGTAGAACCAGGCAGAACTTTTCACTTGTTTTCTTTTGATCCTAACACGATCTCAGATGCTGATTGGGAAGAGTTGGGCCTGACTAAAAAAACGATCTCCATTATCCGGAATTATTTATCGAAGGGAGGCAGGTTCCGTGAACCTGATGATATCAAAAGGATCTATGGGTTAAGAACGGAGGATGCAGAAAGGCTGGTGCCCTATGTGCGGATCGCAGGCAGAGATAAGAAAACACATCCATTCTATCCTAAACGGCCGGTTAAACATGATACCATTTATTCTCGTGCGTATACTGCTCAACCTCATGCAAAACCTTCATTTCGGAAAGAGCACGTAACGGTGGACATCAATACGGCCGATAGCATTGAATGGGAGGCCTTACCGGGGATAGGTATTAAACTGGCTGCCCGGATTATCAAATTCAGAGAGGCTTTGGGCGGTTTTAACAGTGTTGACCAGGTAAGAGAGGTTTATGGGATCGACGACAGCCTGTTCAGCAGGATCAAGGTTGCGCTCCAATTGAGTTCGGGAATTTACAGGAAGGTCCGGATCAATTATTGGGAGGCAGATTCCCTGGACATGCACCCTTATATACAAAAGCATGAGGCGAAAGCCATTGTAAAATACAGAAGCCAGCATGGACTTTTCAATGAAGCAGAGGATCTTGGCAAGATCAACCTCCTGTCCAGGGAATGGATAGAACGGTTGAAGCCTTATATCATCCTGGAATAGGGATACATTTATTTAGGAATGATAGCTGTGGCCTCCACTTCGATCAGAAGACCGGGGCTGAATAATTCTTTGACCACCAGGGCAGTGCTGGGTGGAAGGTTCTTGACATCCATATATCGGTTTCTGACTTCCCTGAAAATTGGAATATTCACAGTGTCAGTTATGAACACGCCGATCTTGACCATATTGTCCATGTTTCCACCGTGGGCTTCAAGGATATTTTTAAGATTTGTAAATACCTGTTCAGTTTGTTTTTCAAAATCATTGGCTCCTACCAATTCCGATTTTGTATTATACGCAACCTGTCCTGAAATAATGATCATTTTGGAATTGCCGAGGTCTATGACTGCCGCATGTGAATAGCCTTTTGGAGTATATACCGAAGGAGGATTTGACAGCGTAACCAGTGATGGTTTTTTCTGGGCCAGTATTTGTTCTGTGGAAACCAGGAGTAGTAAAGCGATGATGTATTTCATGATATCAATTTTGATACGGGACTAATATCCTGAGTTTAAAGGAGAAATCCATGTCCAAACAAAAACTAACAGTTGTTAGTGATTTTATTATTTTTGAGGTCGAATTGAATGTTATGGAATTTCAGCACAACGAGATCACGCAGCAGGTAGCACAGGTAGCCAGGGATTTTGCCCAATTACATATCAGGCCCAATGTTATGGAATGGGATGAGCGGCAGGAGTTTCCTGCGCATATTTTCCGCGAGATGGGAAAGTTGGGTTTGATGGGTGTGCTGGTGCCGGAAGAATATGGTGGTTCTGGTCTTTCCTATTTTGAATATGTAACCGTGATACAGGAGATCGCAAAAGTTTGCGGCTCGGTGGGGCTTAGTCTTGCTGCTCATAATTCTTTATGTACGGGTCATATCCTTCAATTTGGCAATGAAGACCAGAAAAGAAAATACCTGCCGAGACTGGCTTCTGGAGAATGGCTGGGTGCCTGGGGTTTAACTGAACCGGAAACCGGCAGTGATGCGGGCAATATGAAAACAACGGCCGTGCAACAGGGCGATCATTGGGTACTTAATGGAACTAAGAATTGGATAACGCATGGCCGGTCTGGAGAAGTGGCCGTAGTGATCGCGAGAACAGGAGAGCCGCGGGTTAGCGGGAACAGCACAGCATTCATTGTGGAACGAGGTACAACAGGATTCTTTGGCGGCAAGAAAGAAAACAAACTGGGCATGCGGGCCAGTGAAACAGCAGAGATGATCTTTGATAATTGCAGGATCCCTGATTCGCAAAGATTGGGTGAAGTAGGTGATGGATTCCGGCAGGCATTGAAGATCCTTGATGGAGGAAGAATATCAATTGCCGCATTAAGTATTGGAATTGCAAAAGGAGCTTACCAGGCAGCATTGCAATATTCAAAAGAGCGAAAACAATTCGATCAGCCGATATCATCATTCCAAGGCATCTCATTCAAATTGGCCGATATGGCAACAGAAATAGAAGCCGCAGAATTACTCACCATGCAGGCGGCAGATCTGAAGAATAAAAAACTTCCCATGACCAAAGAAGCAGCAATGGCAAAATATTATGCAAGTGAAGTGGCTGTGAAAGTTTCTACTGATGCGGTCCAGATATTTGGTGGATACGGGTATACTAAAGATTTTCCTGTAGAGAAATATTACCGCGACAGCAAGTTATGTACAATAGGCGAGGGTACATCGGAAATTCAGAAGACCGTTATTGCGCGCCAGATCCTGAACAAGTAAAAGCCGTTAACATTTATTTAAGGTATTAGCAGATTTCTAATCTTTCAGCCGGAAGGTTTTTAAATTATTTATTTACTTATCGCAATTGATGTTGTAACATCAAAATAATCTGGGTTCAATATTACCGAATTGTTATCTCGCCTCTGCCTGTTGGAGGCCAGGGGTTACCTTTCTTCAAATTGTGTATTAATTACATATTGTAAGATGATGATTGCCGTCATATACATTTTGTCACCAAATACTCAGTATATGAAAGTGAATGTTGTAAAAAACATGTTTGTGTTAGTTTTCGCAGTTCTTTTCTCAGCCGTTGCTATGGCTACCTCAGTAGATTCACCATCCAACAGCCTTGGTAAGAACAGCAATGTAGACATCAGGTACACAGGTGCTAATCAGGACTTCTTCAATTTTGAAGTTGCTGTACGCCAAACCGGAAACCAAAGACTTACACTGCGCATTCTTGATGAAGCAGGTGTTGAGTTGTATCGCGAAAGCATTGGTAAAGGTGGATTCAGCAAAGCCATCAAAGTTGTACGTAATGATTATTCTCGCCTCAATTTTGTAGTTGACTCACAGAACGGTCAATACAAGAAAGCCTTCAAGATCCAATCTGAAGTTCTGGAGCGTATCAATGTAGTAGAGGAAGTAGCTAATAACTAATCCTCTTACTCAAGGAAATCATCGTCACGCTTCACCTGGTATTTATCGAATAGTTTGTCGATGGCGCCGCCAAAGATGGGGAACTTTTCCTTTGCAAAATTCTTGATAATGGTGATCGCCTGGATAGCCTGCTGTTCTGTTAAACCGGCACTAGTAAGCCTGTTGATGAGCTCGTTCATACTCCAATTTTGACTCTTTTCAAAAACAACCAGAAGTTAGGAAGTAAAAATTAAAAAGTAAGAAGTAAAAAGGCAAGCGTAAGCAAACCATTTTTTACTTCTTACTTTTAATTTTTTTTAATTATTGCGGAAAGTTAAGGCTAAGCAACCTTTAACAGGCTCATCTTCGACTTGTCGAATTTATGTTGAGCGTAGTCAAGCGTAAGTGCAAACTTCTTTTGATTGGTAGAAGGGAGTTCGAACATGGCATCTGTGAGAATGCTTTCGCAGATCGAGCGAAGTCCTCTTGCACCCAGTTTATACTCAACAGCTTTAGTTACCATGAAGTCAAGAACGGGTTCTTCGATGGTCAGCTCAATTCCTTCCAGTTCAAATAACTTGTTATACTGCTTGATCAGGGAATTTTTAGGCTCCGTAAGAATTGCTCTTAATGTTTCTGCATCAAGCGGGCTGAGATAAGTAACAACTGGTAAACGTCCAAGCAATTCAGGGATCAGGCCGAAGGCTTTCAGATCCTGTGCATTGACATATTGCAACAGGTTCTTCTTCATCGCTTCCTGCTCTTCTTTATTGACGTTGAAACCAATTGCATTCGTATTCACACGCCTTGCAATGATCTTATCGATTCCGTCAAAGGCGCCACCACATACGAACAGGATGTTCTGGGTGTTCACTTTGATGAGTTTCTGTTCAGGATGTTTTCTTCCGCCCTGTGGTGGAACCAGTACCTCGGTGCCTTCAAGGAGCTTGAGAAGTCCCTGCTGCACACCTTCACCGCTTACATCACGGGTAATTGAAGGGTTATCTCCTTTCCTTGCGATCTTATCGATCTCATCTATATAGACAATCCCTTTTTCGGCAGCGGTAACATCGTAATTGCAAACCTGGAGCAACCTGGTCAGGATAGATTCAACATCTTCCCCTACATAACCTGCTTCAGTGAATACCGTAGCATCCACAATCGCGAAAGGAACGTTCAGGAGTTTGGCGATGGTTTTGGCCAGTAAGGTTTTACCTGTACCGGTTTCGCCCACCATGATGATGTTGCTCTTGTCGATCTCAACATCATTTTCGGCCTGTTTGAACTGAAGCCTTTTGTAATGATTATAGACCGCCACGGAGAGTACTTTTTTAGCATCATCCTGGCCGATCACATATTCATCAAGGAATTTTTTTATTTCAACCGGCTTACGAACGGTAAGCTTGTAATTAGAATTGGTAGAGTCGTTACGAACCATCAACTCTTGTTCGATGATCTCGCGGGCATGTTCAACACAGTTCTCGCAGATATGACCATCCTGGCCGGCAATGAGGATCTTTACCTCATCACGGCTTCTTCCACAAAACGAACAATGTAAAGTCGATTTAGCCATTATTAGCTGTTATAACATACAAATGTAGAATAAAAAAATTGGCTATTCGGCTAATTTGCTAATTGCTTAATAGCCAGCAGATTCTGAACAAAAAAATTGGCTAATCCGCGTGTTTTTAACCATCGGATTAGCCAACAGCTAATTAATCAATTAGGCCATCTTGTCCAGCACACCGTCAACAATGCCATATTTGACGGATTCTTCTGCGTCCATCCAATAGTCGCGGTCAAAGTCTTTCATCACTTTTTCAAAGGGCTGACCACAATTGTCCGCCAGGATCCTGGCGCCCAGGTCTTTTACTTTCTTCACCTGGATGGCCATGATCTCCAGATCAGCAGAAGTGCCCTGACCTCCGCCGCTTGGCTGATGTATCATCACCTCGCCGTGTGGGAAGATGAACCTTCTGCCTTTTTTACCACCGCTGAGCAGGATGGAGCCCATAGAGGCGGCCATACCCATACAAACTGTGGAAACGGGTGAACTGATCATCTGCATGGTATCATAGATCACCATACCGCTGGTCACCACACCGCCCGGGCTGTTGATGTAAAAAGTGATCTCTTTTCCCGGATCGATGGCTTCCAGGTACAATAACCTGGACGTGATATCCTTTGCGCTCCGGTCGTCTACCGGACCCCAGAGGAAAATTTTACGCTGTTCAATAAATTTCTTGTCGAACTGAGCTCCGCTCAGCATTTTCTCCATCGGATTTTCAGGCAACTTCGGTTCTTCTTCTTCATCCATTCTGAAGGCCTTCCTGTTTTTCATGTATTCCATATCAAAATGTCTTATTTCTGTTTTTTGGGATTAAAAAGCAGCACTTCATCAACGAGACCGTATTCTTTGGCTTCCAGGGCCGTCATCCAGAAATCGCGGTCAAAGTCCTGCGCTATCTTTTCAATGTCCTGTCCGCTGTGATTGGCCACCACTTCATAGAGCTCACGTTTGAGCTTCCTGACCTGGTTCACGGTGATCTCAATATCTGATGCCTGGCCACCTGCGCCTGCGCTGGGCTGGTGCATCATGATCCTTGAATGCTTGAGGGCCGTCCTCTTTCCAGGTGCTCCCGCGCACATCAGTACAGCAGCCATACTGGCAGCCACACCAATGGTGATGGTGGAAACATCAGGGGTTACGTATTGCATCGTGTCATAAACACCCATGCCGGAATACACTGATCCGCCAGGGCTGTTAATGTACATCTGGATATCACGTTGCCGGTCAGTACTGTCAAGGAACAGCAACTGGGCGGTGATGATATTCGCAACTTCATCCGTGATCGGGTAACCCAGGAATATGATCCTGTCCATCATGAGCCGGCTGTAAACGTCCATAACAGCAACATTCATAGGCCTTTCCTCAATGATATTTGGAGTCAGATTGGTGACCATATGGTTAGTATAGCCATGCAGCGTATTACTGGAAATACCCCGGTGCTTTACCGCATATTTTTCAAATTCTTTTCCAAGATCCATAGTAGGTATTTTGATTATTGGGCAATTTAATTCATTTGAGTGTCCAAAATCGTGCAAAACGGGAAAAACGGACAAAACGACCGACTAACCGATTAGCCGGTTTATATGCTAGCCGGTTAGTGCATTAGATTAACAAGAAAGAGACTGATTTACTACTAAATAAAAAAGCGTTAGTAGCTCTTGCATACTAACGCTCTTTCTTATTGTCATTAACCGGCTAACTCACTAACCGGTAAGTGTATCTATCAATGGTGTTCGTGATTGTGCTTATCCTGCATTTTAATGAATTCTTCAGAAGAAATACTCTTCTCATTGGTATTCACCTGGCTCTCGGCCCAATGGAAGATCTTTTCAGTGATCAGTCTTCTGTAGGAGGTTTCAAGCTGTTGCTCATCCTGCATCATACGGTCCACATAGCTTTCCATCCAGCTCATGTTTCCATCCAGGCTCATGCCGCCGAAATAACCCATGATCTGCTGTCTCATATAATCTTTCAGTTCATCAGGTGATACATCAAGATTATTGTCCTTCACGATCTTGTCGCTGATCAGTGTCCAGCGAAGTTGATTTTTGAAACTTGGGAACTCTTCTTCAACCTGTTCAGTTGTTTTAGGCTGCTCTCCGCCAGTCTGCATCCAGCGTTTCAGGAATAGTTCAGGAAAGTCCATCTGTACACCATCCAGCAGTTTATGGTAGAGTTCGTGATGCAGGTAGTTGGTGGATTGTTTGTTCCACTGCTCTGCAATTTCTTCTTTCAGCGTATTTCGGAATTCTTCCTCAGTTTTGATTTCTTTGGCAGGGAATGCTTCCTTGAAAAATTCTTCATTCAATTCCCTTTTCTCAACCAATCCAACTTTGGCAATGGTCATCTTAAAGTACTTCTCCAGTTGCGCGGGGTCAGCTGCATCGATGCCCAGGTCCTTGATCAGCCACTCTCTTTCTTTTTCTTCAAAAGCAGATGTCAGTTGCAATACAACATGATCATCTTTTTTAAGGCCCATCAGTTTTTCCCTGAAAGCAGGAGTGAAATATTTAACGAGCAGTGAATTTTCTTTTTTGCCTGCACCATCAGCAACCTGTCCAGTTGCATCAGATTCCTCGAACACAACGTTCAGCACATTGTCCTCGGTAGTGACGGTTTCGGGTTCACTCATCTTTCCCAGTCTCTGCTTCAGCCTGTCTATTTCTTCTTCCACCATGGCTTCTGTGACCTCGATCTTATACTTGTCCAGTTTCATGGATGCCAGGTCAATATTGAACTCTGGTTTGAGGCCGATCTCAAAAGCGAAACTGTAGTCACCGGGCGCGTTCATGTTCAGCTGGTCGGCCGAGTTTTCTGCACTTGGCAGGGGTTGGGCAAAAATGTCAAGCTTCTCTTCACGGAGAAAATCCATCAGTCCTTTTTCTATACTGCGCAGCACCTCATCGGCAAATATGGCCGGGCCATGCATTTTACGCACCATACCCGCAGGCACCATTCCTTTACGGAAGCCGGGGATATTGGCATTCTTGGCAAACTGCTTCAGTTGTTTCTCAAAACTCGGAAGATAATCTTCCCGGTTCACGGTAACGGTCAGTTTGTCATTTAAAAGGCTGATGTTCTCTCTTGATACTGTAGGCATATAATTAGATTGTCGGATGGACGGATTTTCGAATTGGCGTTTTGAAACCGGAAATCCGTCGATCCGGGATCCGCCAATGACAATTTCAGCCCGAAGGCTGAAATTGTTTTGTGCGCATGGAGGGACTCGAACCCCCACGTCTCACGACACCAGATCCTAAGTCTGGCGCGGCTACCAATTACGCCACATGCGCCTAAGGGGGGGCAAAGGTAGGAGATTCCCGGTAAATTATGAACAGGTTGCAGGTTCCAGGTTGCAGGTTGCAGAGAAATATACTGGAACCTGGAACCTGGAACCTGCCACCTGGAACCTGGAACCTGCCACCTGTTAAGGGACTGGCGTTTAGTTTTTAAGTAAATTTGACTAATGGAGATACTGGACCAACAACAGGCTGTGCCGAAGTATAACCTCACCGTAGATCAGGAGAAAAAGGAGATCGTGAGGCAATACCGGGCCCTTTTGCGTGTGCTGAAGCCGAAATTGAAACCGGGCGACAAAGAACTTCTTCGCCGGGCTTTCGAGATCTCGGTGGATGCTCATAAAACCATGAGGCGCAAGAGCGGGGAGCCTTATATCCTCCATCCACTGGCGGTTTCGCGCATCTGCGTGGAAGAGATCGGGCTGGGCGTGCGTTCTACCATTTGCGCCTTGCTCCATGATACGGTGGAAGATACAGACGTGACCCTGGACGAACTGGAAAGGGAGTTTGGCGGCGAGATCGCCCGGATCATTGACGGACTCACCAAGATCTCCAACGTGGTGGACGCCAATTCCACCCAACAGGCGGAGAATTTTAAGAAGATCCTGCTCACCCTGACCGACGACCCCCGGGTGATCCTGATCAAGCTGGCCGACAGGCTGCATAATATGCGGACCCTGGACAGTATGAAGCCCGAAAAGCAGCTGAAGGTGTCTTCAGAAACGGTGTACGTATATGCCCCCCTGGCCCACAGGATGGGGTTGTACACGATAAAAACAGAATTGGAAGACCTTTCCATGAAATACCTGGAACCCGATACTTATAAAGAAGTAGCCAGGAAACTGTCTGAAACCAGGAGGGAAAGAACCCGGTATATCAACGAATTCATCAAGCCTATAAAAGACAAGCTGGATAAGGCCGAATTCGATTATGAGATCCAGGGTCGCCCTAAGTCCATCCACTCCATCTGGAATAAAATGAAAAAGAAAGGGGTGGGTTTTGAAGAAGTCTATGACCTGTTCGCCATTCGGATCATTCTGAATTCGCCCCAGGAAAGGGAAAAAGAAGACTGCTGGAAAGTGTATTCGCTGATCACAGATATGTATACACCTTCCCCAGAGCGCCTGCGCGACTGGCTGAGCAATCCTAAATCAAATGGGTATGAGGCTTTGCATACCACGGTGATGGGTCCGCAGGGAAGATGGGTGGAAGTGCAGATCAGGTCAAAAAGGATGAACGAGATCGCAGAGAAAGGTTTGGCTGCCCACTGGAAATATAAAGAAGGCGGTGGGGATGAAGACCGTTTCGATCAGTGGTTCTCACAGATACGTGAAGCCCTGATGCACCAGGAAATTGGGACGATCGATTTCCTCCATGATTTCAAAACATCTTTCTTAACTGAAGAGATCTATGTGTATACGCCCAAGGGGGATGTGAAGATGATGCCCCTGGGTTCAACGGCACTTGACTTCGCATTTGCGATCCACAGTGCCATCGGTACAAAATGTATTGGCGCCAAAGTGAATCACAAACTGGTTCCCATCTCCCATAAACTGAGAAGTGGCGACCAGATTGAGATCATCACCTCCAATAAGCAGAAGCCCAGTGAAGACTGGTTGAATTTTGTTGTAACTGCCAAAGCGAAGAACAAGATCAAGGATGCGCTGAAGGAAGAAAAACGAAAGGTCGCGGAAGACGGCAAGTATACAGTGCAGAAGAAACTGGAGGGTATGGGAGCTACCTACAATCCTCATAATATCGAAGTACTCACTAATTTTTATAAGCTTCAGTCTTCACTGGATCTTTTCTATCGTATAGCCACAAAATCCCTGGATCTGAAGGAGCTGAAGGATTTTTATGTCAGCTCTGAACACAAACTTGAGCCCCCCAGGCCGGTAAAAACTGAACCTGAAAAGGAGTTGCCTGATCTGAGCAGGGTGATGCCTAAAAAGGATACCGAGCTGATCATTTTCGGGGAAAGCAGTGACAGGATCGTTTATACACTGGCCAACTGCTGCAAGCCTATTCCTGGAGACGACGTGTTCGGGTTCGTATCCACCGGTAAGGGACTGATCATCCACAGAACCAACTGCCCAAATGCCACCAGGCTCTTATCACAGTTCGGGCACAGGGTGGTCAAAACTAAATGGGCTAAGAACAAGGAGATCTCATTCCTTACAGGTATAAATATTGTAGGCCTGGACGATGTAGGTGTGATCAACAAGATCACTAACCTGATCTCGGGAGAACTTAAGATCAATATTTCAGCCCTGACCATTGAAGCCAAAGAAGGCCTGTTCAGAGGCAATATAAAACTCTACGTACACGACAAAGACGAGCTCGAAAAACTTTTCGACAGACTTAAGCAATTACCGGGGATACATTCTGTGGAACGATTTGATACCGAATCCATATAGTTCGGTTTTACCCTTTATCTTTGCTGCCTTCAATAAAGGCAAATGGTAGATGTTATTTTAGGTCTTCAATGGGGTGATGAAGGGAAAGGAAAGATCGTGGATTATTTCGCACCCTCTTACGATATTATAGCACGTTTCCAGGGTGGCCCAAATGCTGGCCATACTTTATATGTAAATGGGCAAAAAGTTGTACTTCACCAGATACCTTCCGGGGTGTTTCATGAGGGTACAATAAACCTCATCGGAAACGGTGTGGTACTGGATCCGGTAACCCTTAAGAAAGAAGCCCAGAAAGTGGCTGATATGGGGGTGGATTGCAGAAAGAATTTATACATCTCCCAAAGGACCCATCTGATCCTTCCAACCCATCGGGCACTCGACAAGGCTTCAGAATTGTCCAAGGGCAATGACAAGATCGGATCAACACTGAAAGGTATAGGTCCTGCTTATATGGATAAAACCGGCAGGAATGGTTTAAGGGTGGGTGACCTGCTCGACAGGAATTTCACTACCCAGTATATCAAACTGAGGATGAAACATCAGCGCCTGCTTGATTCTCATAATTTTTCTGAAGATATCAGTGCCTGGGAGGAAGAATTCTTCGAAGCGTTGGAATTCATGAGGGAACTCAATATTGTCAACGGCGAATATTTCATCAATGACCGGATCAGTAAAGGTTCCAGGGTGCTGGCTGAAGGAGCCCAGGGCAGTATGCTGGATGTTGATTTTGGAACATTCCCGTTTGTGACTTCGTCCAGTACCACAACTTCTGGTGTTTGTTCCGGCCTCGGAATTGCACCGCAAAAGATCAAAGAAGTGATCGGTGTTTCTAAAGCATATTGTACAAGGGTGGGCAGTGGTCCGTTTCCTACCGAACTTTTCGAAGAAACTGGTGAAGAACTGCGTAAGCTGGGCAGCGAGTTTGGTGCCACAACAGGAAGGCCAAGGCGCTGCGGCTGGATCGACCTGGTTGCATTGAAATTCGCCTGCATGATCAATGGCGTGACCCAGATCGTAATGACAAAGGCAGATGTACTCGACAGCTTTGAATCACTTTCCCTCTGCGAAAATTATATCATCAATGGTGAAAAGACGGCGCAAGTGCCTTACCAGATGATGAAGACCGCGATTGAGCCTGTATATACCTCCCTTCCTGGATGGAAAACGGATATCACAAAGATTCAGGCAAAACAGGATATACCTCAGCTGATGAATAACTATATTGAGCATGTGAATAACTATCTTGGCGTTGGCGTCAGCTACGTGTCCAACGGTCCTGGTAGAGAACAGATCATTAAGCTGAAATAAGCTGCCGAAAAATATTTCGGAAAAATTTGGCTAATTAAAAATTAGGTGGAAATTTTACGTTGATTAATCCTGCTCCAAATGGCTAAGTCTGAGAAACCGAAAAAAGTAACAGTAAAGAAAGAGGAAGATCCTGAATCATCTCCTAAAGCATCATCACGTGCAAAGAAAAAAGCCGAAGATGATGATGATGACGATGACGTGGAAGAATCCGAAGAAGTGACTTCTAAGAAAGGTCGCAAGGCATCTGCACGCAGTGAAGAGGATGATGATGACGACGATGCTGCGGAAGATGAAGTAGATGATTGGGAAAAAGTAGAGGAGGAAGAGGAGTGGGATCCTGATTTCAATGAATTCGATATTCCAAAATCGAAGGGCAAAAAAGCCGTTGGTGGAACCAAGAAAGGCGAGGAAGATGATTTTGCCATCGATGATGAATTCAAAGACCTTGGTTTCTTTGACGACTCCAGTGGATTTGATGACGACGATGATGATTTCTGATCTTGAGAACATTCCGTTCTTTTTCCGTCAGGGATAAAGCATATTTCAAAGCACAAATGTTGAATTGGCTGGGCCGGTTCAACATTTGTTGTTTTCTGGATAACCACCAGTACAGCCTTCCTCCGCATCTTCACGACTGTATGGCCGCGGCTGGCCAGATTTCGGTTATGCATGGCAGTTATAACTCCATGCTTGACGGAATTGAGAAATTCAATGCCCTGCATCACGACTGGATATTTGGTCATTTCGGATACGATCTTAAGAATGAGATCGAAGAACTTCGATCAGACCATCCTGATCCTATCGGCTTTCCCGATTCATTTCTTTTTGTGCCGGAATATGTGGTGATCGTGGAAGAGAGCTCGGTCAGTATTGGCTCATTGCAGCAGGATCATGATGCGGTATTCAACGAAATTTCGGCTGCGGAACCGGTGAGGTTTTCGGGCAACCAGGTGGAGGTGAAGCAACGCATTTCCAGGGACGAATATATTTCCTCCGTACAGAAGCTCCAGGAGCACATACACCGAGGTGATTGTTACGAGATCAATTTCTGCCAGGAATTTTATGCTGAACATGCAACTATAGATCCGGCGGCTACTTATCATGCTTTGTCCGGTATCTCCCCCAATCCTTTTTCTGTTTTTTACCGCTGGGGCAGCAGGTACCTGTTATGTGCCAGCCCTGAAAGGTTCCTGACCAGGCAGGGGAACAGATTATTGTCTCAGCCGATAAAAGGAACCATCGCCCGCGATATTGAAGATCCGGTAAGGGATCTGGAGTTGAAAAATGAATTGAGTCAAAGCCTGAAAGACAAAACAGAGAATGTAATGATCGTTGACCTGGTGAGGAACGATCTTTCCCGGGTTTGTAATGAAGGCACGGTTGAGGTCAATGAGATGTTCGGGATCTATGCTTTTCCCCAGGTCTACCAGATGGTGTCCACCGTGAGTGGTGAGTTAAAGGAGAACATGGGATTGGTGGATATTCTCAGGGCTTGTTTTCCGATGGGCAGCATGACCGGAGCTCCCAAAAGAAAAGTGCTGGAACTGATAGAGCGCTACGAAAGAACAAAGCGGGGGATATTTTCCGGATCAGTGGGTTATATCACACCCGGCAAGGATTTCGATTTCAACGTGGTGATCAGGAGTATCATGTATAATGAAGCAGATCACTACCTGCAGTTCATGGCCGGCTCAGGCATTACGGCGTCAAGCGACCCAGTGCAGGAGTATGAGGAATGCATGCTTAAGGCGAGTGCGATCAGGAAAATACTTAGTTAAGAGAGTCAGAACGACAGAGAGCCAGAGAGTCAGAAATTATCTTTTCTGGCTCTCTGGCTCTTTGACTATTTGGCTCTCTATAGAGTGTTATTTCCTGCTTTTCTCGGGTATCTTAACTTCTTTTGGATAATTAGCGGCGGTCTCGGACTCGCCGCTAAGCATCAGCTGGACTGAAGTATCCAGGATCTCCATTTTCTTATCGTTGAAGATCTTCATTTTGTCTTCAGGTAAACGCATGCCATATGAATCGGAAGATACTTTGCTGTCGAACCCGGGATTCAACTGGTTGAACAGGACAGGGTCCATCTGGATGGCTTTTGCGATCACAGTGGAGCTGAACTTGCCGGTTACGGTCTGCAGCATGGTATTTTCTAAAAGTTCTTTTGAAGGAGGCAGCATGCCTAATCTTACCTTATCATTTGCTCCGGTAGTGGTGATACCCCCTTGCCCTTCCATGATATAATGGGTGGCAATGAACTTTTTCACGTGCATGCGGGATTCCGCCGGCAGGTGATACTGGAGGTCCCAGAAATTCCGGCTACCGCTTTTCTTGATGGCAGATTCCACCCTGGCCGCACCACCGTTATAGGCGGCGATCACCAGCAGCCAGTCACCCAGTTGGGCATAAAGGCTCTTCAGGTATTTAGCCGCGGCGTAGGTGCTGCGGGAAAGATCCCTGCGTTCATCGTGATACTTGGATACTTTCAGGCCCATAAGTCTGCCGGTCTCAGGCATGAACTGCCAGGGTCCTACGGCACCAGCCCAGGATGTAGCCGATGATTTAAGGTCAGATTCAATAACAGCCAGGTATTTAAGTTCCCTTGGTAGTTTCTGGGAAACCAGGATCCTGTCTATCATCTGGAAATAGGGAATAGCTGTAGACTTCATCCTGATCAGCCTTTCTTCATGGATCTCCAGGTAATCCTTTACAAATGGGATTGCCCTGGGGTGAAGGGTCATCAGGCCGGTATAGACGGGTTCCTCTTTCTTTTCAACGGTAAAGGGTAGATTTCTGATCGTTTGATCCTTAGCGGGCATGTTGCCCAGCAGCATCTCTTTCGAGACATCTAGTGTGTCGGCCCCAAGGCTGTTCTCAGCAACAGCCGTTGAGTAAGTGCCAATGAATGATACCCATAAGGCACACAGTTTCAAAAAAGCTTGCATCGCGTTTTCATTTTGTTGCCCCGGTTAATAAATAGGTTACGCCGGTTTTCTTAGGAGAGGATGATGTCAGGGGCGTTCTTTGGTTGGTTCCACAGGACTGGGAAACGACTTAGAAGCACGGAGCAAAGTTAACTCTTTAAACCGGTTCGTCATAACCTGTACTCCAAACGGCATGCCATTACTGTGGGTGGAAAGGGGGATTGAGATGGCGGGAATGCCTGATAGATTGGCAAATACGGTAAAAAGGTCGGCCAGGAACATTTCGATGGGATCCTTACTTTTATCGCCGAATGGAAACGCGGGGGAGGGAACTGTGGGCATCAGGAGCAGGTCAAAATCCCTGAAAACCTCATCTGTCTTGTTGATAATCAATCTTCTAACTCTTTGGGCCTGGGTGAAATAGGCATCGTAATACCCTGAGCTGAGCACGAAATTCCCGAGCATGATCCTCCTTTTCACTTCTTTACCAAAGCCGGCTGAACGGTTCTGTTGATAAAAACCTGTTAAATCACCTGCCGGGTTCTTTTCCCGGAGGCCGTATTTGACTCCGTCGAACCTGGAGAGGTTGGCAGAGGCCTCGGCGGTGGTCAGGATATAGTAAGCGGGAACGATATAATCCAGGTATTCGAACCCAACGGGGCTGACCTTATGCCCTTGGGATTCCAGCTTTTTGAATAAATCGTAGGTGGCGGTCCGGATCTCCGGGTCCAGGGAAGGGTGCTCAAGGCTTTCTTCAAAATAGGCGATCCGGTATTTTTCGGTGGTGTTGAGGTTTTCGCTATAAGCCGGTACGGGTTCTGAGCTTACAGTGCTATCAAACTCGTCTGATCCCGCCATGATCTCCAGCAAGAGGGCAGCATCTTCCACGGTAGTGGAGAAGATACCGATCTGGTCAAAAGAAGAGGCGTAGGCGATCAGTCCATACCTGGAGATCCGGCCATAGGTTGGTTTCAGGCCAATGATCCCGCAGAAGTCTGCGGGTTGCCTTACTGACCCGCCTGTGTCACTGCCCAGGCTAACCATGCAGAGTCCGGCCTGAACGGCAACGGCAGATCCCCCGGAGGATCCTCCGGGTACCCTGGATTCATCAAGTGCATTCAGCACTTTTCCGTAAGCAGAATGTTCATTGGAAGAGCCCATGGCGAATTCATCGCAATTCAATGAGCCAATAATAATAGCATCTTCCGCCAGCAGTCTTTCCACTGCAGTGGCAGAATATAAAGAGGTAAAATCTTTGAGGATCTTTGAAGCAGCGGTGACCTTATGGTCTTTATAGCAAATCACGTCCTTGATTCCGATCACCACGCCAAATAGCTTGCCCAGTCTGGCTCCGCTGCTTTTCTTGCGGTCCAGTTCGGCAGCCCTTTCACGGGCTTCGGTGTCAAAAACTTCTACAAATGCGTTAAGATGAGAAGTGGCGTTGATCCTGTTCAGGTAATATTCAACTACCCCGGTACATCCAATAGTACCCTGTTCAATTTCTTTATGAAATTGCTCTATTGACTGATGTTGATACAAACTAAGGTTAGAATTTTAGGACACTAGGATGGAACCTGTGTTTTGTCTTTTTCGTTAATGCCATCTTCGATCTCTTTCTTCACGTTTGACTTTGCATCGTTGAACTCACGAATACCACGACCGATACCTCTCATGAATTCAGGGATCTTTCTACCGCCAAAGAGTACGAGGACAGCAATAACGATGATGATCCATTCAGTTCCACCGGGCATGCTTAAGAGTAATACGCTGGATAACATTGTTCTCAGTTTTCTGTGTGAAATTCAAAGTTAGAATTATGAAGTCATACGGTCAAAACAAAAACGGGAGCTTTAGGGCTCCCGTTTGTTAAATTATATTCAATGTTCTGATTACATTCTTTTTTCCTTGATCCTTGCGCTCTTACCGCTCCTGGTGCGCAGGAAGTAAAGCTTGGCGCGGCGTACCTTACCAGTCTTATTCAGGATGATCGACTCGATATTGGGTGAGTTCACCGGGAAAGTCCTTTCAACTCCCACAGCATCAGATACTTTACGTACTGTGAATGTTGCAGTTGCTCCCTGGCCCTGGCGTTTGATCACATCGCCTTTGAAACTCTGGATACGCTCCTTATTACCTTCTACGATCTTGTAGTTCACGGTAATATTGTCGCCTGCCTTGAATTTAGGCGTCTCTTTCTTCGTGGTCAGTTGCTCGTGTACAAAAGCTATTGCGGGATTCATATCCGTAAAATTTGGATTGCAAAAGTAGGGGAAAGATTTGGCGCAGCCAAATAATTAATGTGGGAAAATGTGATGAATGTGGGAATGTGGGGAATGAAATGTGGGAAATGTGGTTAATGGGTTGAATGGGCATTTATCCCATTCTCACATTCATTAACCACATTCCCCACATTCATCACATTTATCACATTATAAAAGTTACCGTGCTACGTTGACTGTACGCTTTTCGCGTATGACGGTAACTTTTATCTGCCCCGGGTATGTCATTTCATTCTGGATCTTCTGGGCCATTTCGAAGCTGATCTTTTCTGAATCGGTATCGGTCACCTTATCGGCTTCTACGATCACCCTCAGTTCACGGCCAGCCTGGATGGCATAGGCCTTTTCAACCCCCTGGTAAGTCATGGCCAGGGTTTCAAGGTCTTTGATCCGCTGAATATATTGCTGCATGATCTCCCTCCGGGCGCCTGGCCTTGCACCGCTGATAGCGTCACAAGCCTGAACAATGGGGGATATCACATAGGCCATTTCTATTTCGTCGTGGTGCGCAGCTATCGCGTTGATCACGGCCGGGTTCTCACCATATTTCTCGGCCAGTTTGCCTCCCAGGAGGGCGTGGCTGAGCTCAGTTTCTTCGTCTGGCACCTTGCCTATATCGTGCAGCAGACCCGCACGTTTGGCTAGTTTGGCGTTCATACCCAGTTCTGCCGCCATGATGCCACAGAGATTGGCCACTTCACGGCTATGCATCAGCAGGTTCTGGCCATAAGATGAACGGAAGCGCATCTTGCCAACCACCCTTACCAGTTCTTTGTGTAACCCGTGGATCCCCAATTCGATCACGGCTCTTTCACCAATGTCCATCACCTGTTCTTCGATCTGTTTGCGGGTTTTCTCCACCACTTCCTCGATACGGGCCGGGTGGATCCTGCCGTCGGCTACCAGCCTCTGCAGGGATAACCTCGCGATCTCCCGGCGAAGGGGATCGAAAGAAGACAGTACGATAGCCTCGGGAGTGTCGTCAACGATCAGGTCAACACCCGTAGCGGCTTCAATAGCCCTGATGTTACGGCCTTCACGACCAATGATCTGACCTTTGATCTCGTCACTTTCGAGGTTGAATACGGTAACTGTGTTTTCGATTGTCTGTTCAGCTGCAGTGCGTTGGATAGACTGGATGATGATCTTCCGGGCCTCTTTATTGGCCTTTTGTTTGGCATCTTCAATGATCTCCTGCTGAATGGTAATGGCCTGGGACTGAGCTTCCTGCCTGAGACTTTCCACCAGTTGGGCCTTGGCTTCTTCGGCGGTCAGACCAGCGATCTTTTCAAGGCGGCGGATATGCTCTTCCTGGTGTTTTTCCAGTTCGGTCCGCTTCTGGTTGATCACTTCGATCTGGCGGTTCAGGTTCTCCTTGATGGTCTCATTTTCCTTGGTTTGCCTGTCCAGATTCTCCAGTTTGGAGTTGATCGACTGCTCCTTTTGTTTGATCCTGGTCTCTGAGTCGTTGATCTTTTTGTTCCTTTCCAGTACCTCTTTGTCGTGCTCACCGCGGAGTTGAACAAATTTCTCCTTGGCTTCGAGCATCTTCTCTTTCTTCAGTGTTTCTGCCTGAGAGCGGGCATCCGCTATGATCTTTTCCGCCTGTTGTGCTGCCTCATCTAATTGTTTGCGGGTATCCTTGGCGAACAGGAACTTACCCGCCGCTATGCCTATGGCTAAAGCAATTACACCAATTATAATGGGTAAAATCTGATTGAAATCCATGAATGTTGGGTTTTATCAATGTCACGTTATTAATCTTTCCGGCCATATCTGGCCCTAGGCTACGAAGTTAATCAATTAAT
>DATGXN010000386.1:0-21138 GCA_035298945.1 Chitinophagaceae bacterium
GCCTGTTTAGGCGGACTGAACACGCTGGAGTTTCTTCCCAATGGCGAAGTGAGCGTTGACCCGGTTATCGTTTCAAGAAAATTTCTGGATGAATTTCAACAAAATTTGATCCTTTATTATACCAGCCATAACCGGCATTCCGGCAAGATCATCGAGGAGCAAATCCTGCATGTTCAACAGCGCGATCCCGGGCCGGTGGAAGCCATGCACCAGTTGAAAAAACAAAGCCGGCAGTTGAGAGCGGCATTTCTCCGGGAAGATTATGGAGCCATTGCTTCACTGATCGATAAGGGCTTTGGACATAAGAAGAAAATGGCATCGGGCATTACTAATGACAGAATTGACAGCATTTATAAAGCCGCAAAGGAAGCCGGTGCCCTGGCCGGTAAGATTTCCGGCGCTGGTGGCGGCGGATTCATGATATTTTGTGTTTCGCCCGGCACGGCAGAAAACGTACGTAAAGCATTGCTTAACTTTGCAGGAAGGGAATTTCACTTTCACTTTGACAGTGAAGGCTTAACCACCTGGAGGGAATAAAAATGGAAGACAGAATCAGATCAATAATCAGTGAGTCGATCAGCGTAAAACAGCAGTTATTAGAAGATGAAGAACTGCTGGGAAAGTTGCTTGATATTGTCAATATTACAGTTGATGCCCTGCAGAAAGGTAACAGGTTGTGGTTTTGTGGAAATGGCGGAAGTGCTGCTGACGCCCAACACCTGGCTGCGGAATTCAGCGGCAGGTTCTATAAAGACAGGCGCGCCCTTCCCGCGGAAGCACTTCATTGCAATACCTCATATCTGACAGCCGTGGCCAACGACTACAGTTATGACGAAGTCTATGCAAGGCTTGTTGAAGGAGTCTGCGGCAGCGGAGATATCCTGTTCGGCTTCTCTACTTCCGGAAATTCCAAGAATATCTGCAATGCTTTTGAAGTTGCAATAAATAAAGAGATCATTACAGTGGGATTTACCGGCCAGTCGGGAGGAAAGATGAAGGAGATCAGTAATTACCTGGTCAACGTTCCTTCTTTGGTAACGCCAAGGATACAGGAATCTCATATCATGGCGGGCCATATCATCTGTGAACTTGTTGAAGAACTTTTTTTCCAGGAGTCATGAAGCCTGCTGAGCTCATGATCCTTGCAGGTGGATCCGGAACCCGGATCCGGAACCTCATCCCCGGCCTTCCTAAAATTCTGGCTCCAGTTGGCAACAGGCCATTCATCGATTATCTGATCAGGTATTACACTCTGCAGGGGATCGATCGTTTCGTGTTCTGCCTGGGCGAGTTGAGTGAACTGGTGATGAACCACCTCGAAAAACATTATCCCGAGATAGAGAAGATCTATGTGAGCGAAGACCATTCGCTGGGTACCGGGGGAGCCATTAAGAATGGCCTTGCACAATGTCGGGATAATACGGTGCTGGTCATCAACGGGGATACCTATTACGCCATTCAGACTGAGAAAGCTGCCGCCTTCCACCATATGTGCGGAGCGGAATGCACTATGATACTGAAACCAATGGACGAAGTTTCCCGGTATGGAAATGTGGAATTGAACGGCGATTACAGTATAAAAGCGTTTTCTGAAAAAGGAAAGTCAGGCCCCGGACTTATTAACGGTGGCGCCTACCTGCTAAACAGAAGGTTATTCCTGGAGAATGAATACCCCGCGAGTTTCTCTTTCGAAAAACTTTATCTTGAGCAAGGCATTGGCGGAAGACGAATATTTGGTGTTAAACAGGATGGCTTTTTCATTGATATCGGCACACCGGAAGATTATGAACGGGCACAAACGGAGATCATAGCATATGACTGCAGACTGGCTTAAACATATTGACAGCTCATGGACATTATTCCTGGACAGGGATGGTGTGATCAATATTGAAAAAGAAGATGACTATATAAAGCATTGGGATGATTTCTATTTTATAGACGGGGTGCTGGATGCATTTCCCATCTTTTCCAGCCTTTTTGGGCGTGTGGTGATCGTTACCAACCAGAAAGGCGTGGGAAAAGGATTGATGACAGAGAAAGACCTCCAGGAGATCAACAGGGGCATACTGGATATGGTAGAAAGAGCCGGGGGACATATAGACCAGATATATTACTGCACCGCGTTGGATGATAACCATCCCTGCCGAAAGCCGAACCCCGGTATGGCCTATGAGGCGAAGAAAGAATTTGGCGATATTGATTTTAACAGGTCGTTAATGGTGGGTAATACTATGGGCGATATGAAGTTCGGGAAGGCCTGCGGCATGTATACGATCTTCATTCCTTCGGCCAAACCCATGCCGGATCTGCCAGACCCTGCAATAGACCTGGTTTTCCCGGGATTATTTGATCTTGCTAAAGCTTTGCAAAATCAGGTGGCTGCAAAATAAATTTGCTGCAATTTTGTTAGATGACAGATATGCGAATCCCTTTACTCATATTATTCTCCTTTTTTGCTGCTGCGGGCTACTGCCAGTATCCCCAGGGGGAGGATCTGTCTGTCTTACGCAGCAAGGAAGACTCTTTGAAAACCATTGCTCCTAAGATCGTGATGGGCAGGGAAGCTGCCGAGCGGTTCCGGTCAGACAGTTTATTTACCCGCGTATTGGTAAGGGCATTGAGGCAGAAAAATTCTTTCCTTTATCCTTTTGATTCGATCCAGAACATATCCAAATTATATTCTCCCGATTCAAGCTTCAGGATATTTACCTGGCAGGTAGTGAAAGATGAATCCATGGCCAGGCGCCATGGTGCCATCCAGATGAGAACGTCCGATGGTAGTTTGAAACTTTTTCCACTGATCGATAAAACATCCATCATAGGATCTCCGATGGATACGGTGACCAACAACGACTCATGGATCGGTGCGATATACTACAAGATCATTCGTAAAGACCACCAGGGTAAGGCCTATTATACTTTATTGGGCTACGATGAGAACACGATGCGCAGTACGATGAAGCGGATCGAAGTGATGCATTTCGACAATGCAGGCAAACCCGTTTTCGGAGGTTCGTTTTTCAGTTTCCGTGAAGACACATTAAAGAAACCTGAGCAGGCCAGGTTCTGGATTGAATACAAGAAAGATGGCAATGCGCGTTTGCAGTTCGATGATGAAATGGATCTGATCATTTACGATCACCTGATCCCGGAAAATGGCGAAGCAGAAAAAAGATATACTTACATTCCTGATGGCGACTATGAAGGATTTAAATGGGTGGACGGTAAATGGGTACACATTGATAAAGTGTTCACTTTTAAACTGAAAGATGGTGAAGCGCCGGCACCGATTCCATTGGGTGAAGACAAGTTCGGTACCAAACCTGTTACACCACCACCGCCGCCAGTTAAAAAGAAGAAAAACCTGGATTAAATAGAGAGTTAGGGAATTAGAGAAATAGGGAGCATTCTAATTGCATTTAGCAACAGGAATGCTCCCTATTTTTCTATCTTTCTATTTTTCTATCTGAAATCGGATTAATCGAGCTTAAGGACTGCAAGAAACGCTTCCTGCGGTACTTCCACATTGCCGATCTGCCTCATCCGCTTTTTACCTTCTTTCTGTTTCTCCAGCAGCTTACGTTTACGGCTGATATCACCACCATAACATTTGGCAGTAACGTCTTTACGGAGTGCAGATATATTTTCCCTTGCCAGGATCTTGGCTCCTACAGCGGCTTGTATCGCGATCTGGAACTGTTGGCGGGGTAAAAGTTCTTTTAATTTTTCACAGAGTTTACGGCCGAAATCCTGGGCCCTGCTCCTGTGGATCAGTGCACTTAATGCGTCCACTTTATCATTATTCAGCAGGATATCCATCTTCACGATATCGGCTTCCTGCATACCTATTGGATGGTAATCAAATGAAGCATATCCGCGGGTCTGGCTTTTAAGTTTATCATAAAAATCAAACACGATCTCCGTCAGCGGCATTTCGAATATCAACTCTACCCGTGTAGTGGTCAGGTAACTCTGGTTGATCAGGTTACCCCGTTTGCCAAGGCAAAGCGTCATGATATTCCCGATATATTCAGGCTTGGTGATGATCTGTGCACGTATATAGGGCTCTTCAATGAAATCGATCTTCACGGGGTCAGGCATTTCAGAAGGATTATTAACGGTCACCTTATCGCCTGATGTAGTATATGCTACAAAGCTTACGTTCGGTACCGTTGTGATGACGGTCTGGTTATGTTCCCTTTCCAGCCTTTCCTGGATGATCTCCATATGGAGCAATCCAAGAAAACCGCATCGGAAACCAAAGCCCAGGGCCTGTGAAGTTTCCAGTTCATAGGTAAGAGAGGCATCGTTCAATTGCAGTTTGTCTATGCAATCCCTTAGCTCTTCAAAATCTTCCGTATTGACCGGGAAGATGCCTGCAAACACCATCGGCTTAACTTCTTCAAAACCTTTGATCATTTCAGGATGAGGATTATCTGCCAGGGTAATGGTATCACCCACTTTCACCTCTTTCGCATTCTTGATCCCGGTAATGATATATCCCACATCGCCGCATTTGACCTCTTTTTTCTCCGTCATCTTCAGTTTCAGGATACCCACCTCATCGGCTTCGTATTCCTGGTCAGTAGATACGAATTTTACCTTGTCGCCTTTTTTGATGGCTCCGTTAATGATACGATAATAGACGATGATGCCCCTGAAACTGTTGAAAACAGAATCAAAGATCAGGGCCTGTAAGGGTGCATTGGGATTCCCTTTAGGGGATGGTATTCTTTCCACTATAGAAGTAAGAATGTCTTCCACTCCTATCCCG
The DNA here is from genome assembly GCA_035298945.1 of Chitinophagaceae bacterium. Classification (GTDB taxonomy): domain Bacteria; phylum Bacteroidota; class Bacteroidia; order Chitinophagales; family Chitinophagaceae; genus Pollutibacter. The sequence continues at coordinate 4,775 of DATGXN010000386.1, forward strand.
GTTCTTCCACTGGCCAGAAGGATCTCTTCCGGCTTACAACCGATCAGTTCAACGATCTGGTCTTTAACTTCTTCGATCATCGCTCCATCCATGTCGATCTTGTTGATCACGGGGATGATCTCCAGGTTATTTTCAATGGCCAGGTAAAGGTTACTGATGGTTTGGGCCTGTATCCCCTGGGTAGCATCAACAAGCAGCAATGCCCCTTCGCAGGCCGCAAGCGCCCTGCTCACTTCGTAGCTGAAATCCACGTGTCCGGGGGTATCGATCAGGTTCAGAATGTATTCCTGGCCGTCTTTATGTAAATAATTGATCTGGATGGCGTGACTCTTGATAGTTATGCCTTTCTCCCTCTCCAGGTCCATATCGTCCAGCACCTGGTCCATCATGTCCCTGTCGCTGACCGTATGAGTCACCTGCAACAGCCTGTCTGCCAATGTACTTTTACCGTGGTCAATATGCGCGATGATGCAAAAATTCCTGATATTCTTCATTAAATGATCTCCATTGAACGGGGGCGAAGTTACGGAAAAGACTTTGCCCCGGAGGCTCATATCATCACTTTATTCCGCGTTATTGTCCCCTTTATGGTGTTGGTTGTTATGGTTCCCCTGCCCGCCCTGCTGGTCCCGGTTCCTGTGCGATGCCTGGCCCCCTTTTCGGGATATTTCCCGCTGTTTCTCCGAATTCATAGAAGCAAAACCGCGGTTTGATGTATTTCCCAGGGCAGATGCCTTACCCCCTTTGCTGGCTATTTCGCGTTGTTTTGCCGAGTCCATCGAAGCGAACCCCCGGCCTTTACCTTTTCCCCCGTTGTTGTTTTCATTTTTGGTGCCCATATGGATATGTTTGATCTGTTATTGGTAATAATACAAAACGGCTAAAACGATATGCCCGGCTATTGGGCGGAGATCTATCGGGTAGCAATGGGAAAAGAGCCAGCGATTGGTGTCAAAAATCTACAAACAGGATGGGGAGGTCAACACCTTGTCCAAATTCACTTATTTTCGCACAAACCCTTGTATGGAATTAACTGAACTGTTTGAAAAAGCCGTGGCCGAAAGCAAATCATTGAGTGAAAAACCCAGTAATGAGACCCTTTTACAGCTCTATTCACTGTATAAACAAGCCACGGAAGGCGATAATACATCCGACCCACCAGCCAATCCATTTGATTTTGTGTCAAGGGCAAAATACGATGCATGGTCGGGCCAATCCGGTAAAACAAAAGCACAGGCGATGGAAGAATATGTCAGCCTGGTAAATAAACTTAAATCCTGATCAGATCCTGATCCCCGCATTGCGGTAAAAAGAAATAAAATCTAATGCGATCTGCTCATTGCCATATTGAGCAGCAGCTTGTTTTGCAATTTCCTGCTGATCATACCTGGAGAAATTTTTTATCATATAACGGGCAGCCGCCAGAAGCTCGTCTTCATGGCCAGACCTCACCAGGATCCCGTTATCTTCATTGATGGCTTCCGGACATCCCCCAGCATCTGAACTGATAACAGGCAGGCCACAACAAAGCGCTTCAACTATTACGCAGGGAAAATTTTCATCCCTGCTGAACATCACCAAACAGTTTGCCATTTGCATGTAGCCGGCTACCTGATCGTGCTCCACGGTCCCTTCCAGTTCCAACCAGGGGGCATTGCCAAATTGTTGCCTCAAAATAGAAAGTTCATCTTCATCCCCGCCCAGGACAACCAATTTGAAATCCTGCCTCTCGTTGAACAGTTCATTGAATGCATTGAGGATCCCAACGATATTCTTCTGAGACTTTAATGTGGATGCATGAATAAAAGTGAAAGGAGAAATTTCGGTTGGCTTATAATGGAATACCGAAGGGTCTGCTACATTCCTGATCACCTTTACATCCTCCCTGCCCGCAAGTTTTCCGATGATCCATCCCAATGCAGCTGATACATTGGATACTGCAAGGGCTTTTGCGAAAACCTGCCTCACAGAATAACGGTAAAACCAGCTGCGGTTATCATACCCGTCTTCAATGCCCGGAAGATATTTGCTGGACTGTTCACTGACCACATAAGGAAGGTTCCATTTCCTGCCCGCGCGGATCGCAACCCTTCCCATTTTCATGGGCACATGCACATGCAGGCATTCTGGTTTGCCGTAGGTCATGAACAGATGATCCAGCAATTCATGCGTATACCGGTAAAATAACCTGTTATAACTGAGCTTGCCAATGAATGATGAGGTATCACCGCTATGCCTGAAGAATATAATGATCTCCGTCAGGCCGCCATATCTTGACACTTCATAACGTACATGGCTAGACGATTTTGAATCATGTATGGTGTGTATGACCAGGACCGGTGTTTTTTCAGACAATGCCACTGCGTGCCGCTGGATAAAATCGCCATTGGTAGGCGATGTGAGTGACGGATACCAGCTGGCCAGCCAGATTATTCCTGGTAATTCATTCAGTTCAACCTGCCCTGCCTTATCGTATGTGCGAGTTGTTTTCAAATCTTCATTTTTCACCGAGTGCCTGGCTTAATAATCGTTTCAAGTCATGCTTATCAGCATTGTTCATCAGCAACCGGGCCCAGGGATAGTTTTCTTTCCCAATATACATGGAGTAGGTATAGATACAACCGGCCGCATAAGCAATGGTACTGGCCAGGGAAGCACCTATGGCACCATACACCGGAATCAATATAAAGTCCAGGATCAAAACGATAGCCAGCGAGATCATGGTTGAATACAGGTTAGTGGCCGGCTTGCCAATGCCAGCAAAATAGGCAGCCAACAGGGTTTGTGCAGACAGAAAAAAGATGCCCGGCAGCAGTATTACCAATGGCAATACAGAAGCTCTAAATTCTTCTCCAAACATGAATGGGAACAACCAGGAGGCCACCAGGGCCAGGATGAACATAGAAATCAGGTTCAGTGAATTAAGGATACGGAACATGCTTTGCAATTTTTCTCCACTCAACTTTTTAGCCGTAATAGACGGAAGAATTACACCTGCAAAAAGCGCAGGGAAAACAAGGAACATCTGCCCGATCCGGGAGGATAGTGCATATATACCCAGCTCAGTTTCACCTTTGAAATAATTCAGGATCCAGAAGTCCACACGGGTAACCAGAAAGAACAGTGCATTGGCGAGAAACGCATATACAGAATAGGTAAAAAACTTCTTGTGTATCCCTGCAGTATCTGCAATAGTGAGCTGCCCGATCTTTTTCTGTTTGAATAAAACAACGAGGAAAACGGCCTGGATCAATTGAACTGCTATATAAGTCAGTATCACAGTGGATACCGTTGATGTGCCCGCGCCTGATCTGATTAAAAATCCCAACACCAGGAAAAGTAAAATGGAAAATATCAGCACGACGAGATTATACAAAGGAAACCTGTTGAATCCGTTGTAGAGGGCATAATATTTTTCGGTGATCACGATGGCCAGAAAAAATACAATACCAAAAATACCTGCCCATCGGTCCGGGGATGGCCATATCCAGTATGTTCCCGTGACGCCATGATGGATCAATTCAATCAGTAAAGACAGGATGAGCTGCAGCAGACTGGAAAACCAGATGATCTTCCCCATCCTTGAGAGGGAAAGATCTTTTGCTGAGGCATGGTAAAGAATTCCTGCCGGTATACCCATAGATGAGAATACCAGCAGCAAATTCGCATTCACAATAACCAATGAATACACCCCGAAGCCTGCAGGGCCAATAAGCCGTGATATCAGGACTGTATTCAACAGCTGGAATACCAGGAATAGAACCCGGTAGATCGTATTGATGGTGACCTGTTGAAGTAGGCCCATTTTTTTTTATTTCAATGCAGAGATGATCTGGGAGAAATCATCCACTTTTAAGGAAGCTCCTCCTACAAGACCGCCATCAACATCTGGTTGTGAGAACAACTCTGCAGCATTGGCTCCATTTACTGATCCACCATAAAGTATGGAGATCTCAGCAGCAACATCTGCCCCATATTTTGCTGCGAGTACCGTCCTGATATGCTGGTGCATTTCCTGGGCCTGTGCGGCTGATGCTGTTTTGCCAGTACCAATTGCCCAAATGGGCTCATAGGCAATGACAACTTTCAGGATCTGGTCTGCATCCAAATGGAACAGGCTTTGTGTAAGCTGATTTTCCACATAGGCATTTTGGTTGTTCTCTTCACGGATCGCAAGAGCTTCACCGCAACAAAAGATCGGCGTCATGGATTTTGATAATACGATATCCGTTTTCCTGGCCAGCATTTCATTGGACTCAGCGAAATATTCACGGCGTTCAGAATGCCCTAACACAACAAAAGGGATATTGATGGACTGAAGCATTTCAGCTGATACTTCCCCTGTAAATGCACCCGACGCTTTATCATAACAGTTCTGTGCTGCTACGGCATAATTGGCTTTACCCGCCACTTTCTCGCTGGCCATGGTGAGGTATGGAAAAGGTACTGCGAACACAACGTGCTGATGTGATTGCAGACTGATATTTTTAGAAAGGATACCATCGAGCAAGGCTTCTCCCTGCTCAATACGAAGATTCATTTTCCAATTAGCGGCTGCGATTTTCTTTCTCATAATTTTTCTGTGTTGCTATAAAGATTGTTTAATTGCTCTGTTTCCTGTTGGGTCAGGGACCTGTTTTTGAACGCCATCCAGTTGTTGATGTCGGCTATGGCTTTAACCGGTTCATACCGGATTCCGGTGTCGGATCCCCAGCTAAAGCTCGGAATATATTTGGGTTGCAATGAACCTGACTGAAAAATATTTGCACAAACACCCACTACGGTTCCTGTATTGAACGAAGTATTGATCCCGCAGCGTGAATAATCACCCATTATGAGACCGCATTTCAAACCTGCTTCCATGAAGCAATGCTGGCTGATGTTCCAGACTTTAACCGGTGTTGCGGTATTCCTGATATTGGAACAGGATGTACCGGCTCCAAGGTTACACCAGGAGCCGATCACTGCATCACCTATATATCCGTCATGTGCTTTATTACTGAATGAAAAGAACACTGAATTTTTTACTTCGCCACCAATAATACAGCCCGGACCAATGGTGGTTGCCCCATAAACAGTTGCTCCCATTTTTACTACTGCCCCCTCTCCTATAGTCACCGGGCCTCTCAGCATCACTCCTTCCATCAATTCGGCGTTTCTTCCAATATAGATGGGGCCTTGCGTAGTGTTCAGATAGCAATGCTCAACCACTGCGCCTTCTTCAATAAAAATATCCTCAGTGCTACCTGTCAGTTTATTGGAAGAAGGCAGTGTTTTTGAACTACGGGCCATTTTCACGAGGGCCATATCCTGTTGGATCGCCCAGGCGTTGATCGTGGGAATATCCCAGGGATAGTTGATGACCCTGAATAATGATTTTTGGGCAGTGGCATTTTCAAAATCCTGTGCTGACATCGTCCTGAAAAAATCAGGCCCCGGAATAATGTTGGCTGGAATTTCTGTTGGTAGAACGAGCCCCGGGAATAATTCAGCGGCAAGTTCCCATTTTTCGCGCGTGGTGAAGATTCCCGTTCTTATATCGGCACTATGCCGTGTAAGTGTGAAAGGAAACAAGTTTTCCCTGCAATGGGTTTCGCTGAATGACAACATGAAGCACTAAGCTACAAAATTATGGGGCTTCTCAAATGCTTTTGAGCAGCCCCATGATTTTGTGTGTGTTGGCCGGTTAGTATGTTAGCCGGAGAATGTAAAAGATAGATGAGTTAGAGGCAAACACAAAAAAGGCCATCTCATTTGGTGAGATGGCCTTTTTATAATACTGTATGCAAAATTATTTCTTTGCGTATTTCTTGTTGAATTTGTCAATACGACCAGCAGTATCCACCAGCATTTTCTGACCGGTGAAGAATGGGTGCGATGTGTTCGAAATCTCCATTTTCACGAGTGGGTATTCGTTACCATCTTCCCATTTCACAGTTTCTTTAGTTTGAGCTGAAGAGCGTGTGAGGAATGAAGTGCCATTACTCATGTCCTTGAAAACCACGAGGCGGTATTGTTCTGGATGTAATCCTTTTTTCATAATTCGTTTTTTTATGCATGGATTTTGCCATGCGGGCAGCAAAGTTAACCTATTTTCCTAATTTGTCAAAATAATTCCAACATATTGATTATCAAGTAAGCAGTAAGCAGTGAGCAGAATTCCTCCTGCTCACTGCTCACTGCTATCTGCTTACTGCTTACTGCTAGCTCCTCATATTCTCATACTGCAACGGCAGCCCCAGGTCTGCATTGCGGCAGAGCTGGATCACATCCTGCAGGTCATCGATCTTTTTTCCCGTTACCCTTACCAGGTCGTCGTTTATGGAGGCCTGCACCTTGAGGCCGGAATCCTTGATCAGTTTGACAATTTTTTTGGCATCTTCCTGCTTCAGGCCGTTCCTGACGGGCACTTCGGATTTGACCACTTTGCCACTGGTATAAGGCTCTTTGCTGAGGTCAAAAGCTTCAGGTGATATTCCCTGCTTATTGGCCCTGCTGATCAGCACATCGATAAGCTGCCGGATCTTCATATCGTCCGACGCCTCGATCTTGATCTTGTATTCTTTTTTATCCAGGTCAATCACTACATGGGAATCTTTGAAATCGAACCTGTTGGTGATCTCTTTTCGGGTCACATTCACTGCGTTGTCCAGCAGTTGTGCATCCACTTTGCTAACTATATCGAATGAAGGCATGATGCAAAGATAAAAAGAAAGAGGCATAGAGGCATAGAGGCATAAAGAACTAAAAAATCCTTCCCTATGCCTCTACACCTCCACGCCTCTACCCCTCTTTCTCTAATTTTCCCCCATCTTCACTCTCGACTGCTCGTCTTTTGCTCCTCCTGTTTTACGCTGTGGTGCTCCTTTGATGGGTTTACCAAAACGGTAGGTGAATCCCAATGTAGCTACCCTGGAATCCCTGGCATTCTTGAACCAGGCTTCCGTATTCTGGAAGTTGATATTACCAGATACTACCTGTGTGTAGAACATATCCCTGATATTCATTTTCACTGTTCCCTTGCCTTTCAGTACCTGCTTGGACACGCCCGCAGAAACCTGGCCGAGGGGATTGATCAGGATCTGGCCTTCTGCACCTTTAGACCTCCAGAATCCACTGAGTTCAGCACTCCAACCTTTGTTGAATTTGAATTGGTTGTTGATATTGGCCATCAATGTTGCGGCTTCCACATTGACCGCTTCATTGTTCACCATTCCATCAAACTTGCTGTAACTAAAATTGGTATACAATACAGCTGTCCACCATTTCTTTACGGGTACCTGGGCACTCACTGCAATACCAGCGTTATCTCTCTGACCGATATTGCCCCGCCTTACTATAGTTGCGTATCCATCATCACCATTAGGCAACTTGGCCTGCTCAAATGTTTCGGTATGGAAATCTTTGGTATGGCTGTAATTCACAGTGGTGGTCAGGAACCCTTTGAAGGTATGTGACACTTCGATATTGTTGGTGAACTGGGGCCTCAGGAAGGGATTACCCGATTGGTAAGTATAAGGATCAATAAAGAACAGGAATGGATTCAGATCCTGGTATGCAGGCCTGTCGATCCTTCTGCCAATATTGAATCCCCATGTATGATTCTTACTCGCATTATATGAGATAAATACGGTTGGGAACAGGCTTCCGTAATCCCGGCTGAATGAAGAATCAGGACGTGTTGGGTTGCCATATTGATCACCCTGCATTTGTGTGTATTCGTAACGAAGGCCGGCCTGGACACCAAACTTCTTGAACTGCCTGCTATAGTTGATATAGGCCGCATAGATATTCTCCTGGTAATCGAACATATTGGTTTTGCCATAGTCCACAGATTCGCCCTGGTCTTTTACCTCGTAATAATTGGCTGCATTTTTTGTGGTAACAAAACTGCTCTTCAATCCGGTTTCTATCTTGCCTTTAAAGACATTCTGAACATAGTCCACTTTAGCAGCATAGATGTCGATGTTCACAGGAAGATAACCCCTGAGTTTTTCGTCATTCAATACGGTGGACATGTCTGGTGTCAATGTGGAAGTTTCAAAGCTCTGGTTGCCAGCGGAAGAATATCGGGCATAATCCAGGTCGGCTGTGATCTCACGGCCCGTACTGTCGAACTGGTGCCTGAAATTCAGGTTTAATGTTCCGTTCTTCCATTTGTTTTTGGTTTGGCTTTCTGCCAAAACAATGCTGTCAGTATTGCCGTTGGCATCCATCAGGTAGCTCTTGTTGTTAGACCAGAAATTTTCCGGATTGATCAAACCAGTTGATACAAAACCCACTGTGGTTTTCTTGCTTAGATAGTAGTCGGCTCCTAGTTTCATGTTGAAGTTATCTTCCATACTCCTCATCCTTGACTGCTGTTCGAAGATGGCATTGATCTGCTTGGGATCGTTTGGATCTTTAAAGGTTCTTTTAATGTCAAGGTTCTGGAAAGAATTCCATTTACTGTAACCACCGTTGGCAAAAACATTCAGTTTCCCATTGCGGTAATTAAGATTCATGTTGTCGTTGGTTCTCCAGTATTTACCCTGTGAATAGTTGGCATTTACACTACCATTAAAACCATATTGCTTGTTCTTTTTTGTTCTTAGATTGATGATGCCTGAGTTACCTGCAGCGTCGTATTTTGCTGATGGATTGGTCATGATCTCTATCTGTTCTACTGAACTGGAAGGCATGGTTTTTAAAAGATTGGTCAGCTCAGCCTGGCCCAGGTAGGTGGGCTTGCCATCAATCATGACCATTACCTGTTGTTTACCTTTCAGGCTGATCTTGCCATCTCCGTCTACCGTGATACCGGGAGATTTTTCCAGCACCTCCAGAACGTTGGTTCCTGCATTGGTCACTGCCGCATCAACATTCACCACCATCTTATCGATCTTTTGCTCAATAAAAGGTTTACGGGCCGTAACTGTGATCTCCTTCAGGTTTTTGGTCTCGGGAGTGAGTGAGACCTTGCCCAGGTCATGGGCTGATTTTTCAGTCACCTCCACCACATTGGTAAACTGCTTTGAATATCCAGAGCCGGTTAACATCACCCGGTACGCACCTTTGGTCACCCCATTGAAAAGATAAACCCCGGTTTTGTCGGTCAGTTCGATCTTCACTACCCCTGTATCTTTTGCCCTGACCAGGGTGGCTGTAACGGCTTCCATAGGTTTTTGGGAAGGATCCTCGACCTTCCCGGTGATTGTTCCGCTTTGAGCTTTTCCTGCCAGCGCTGCCAGGAGGGAGACAGCGATCAAAATCCTTTCTTTTCTCATAATTCTTGTTTTAGTGCCTTTGTTAGTATAGTACAGTTCAAAAGTAGGTACTAGGCAATACCTAGATACTTGTTTTGTTGTAGGTGGTTAATTTTATTGATTTTCGGTCATTGCGTAATGGACATGATACGCCGAAAGCACAGTTCAGGTTACTGGCAGGAAACCAAGAAGTGATGAGCGGACAAAAAAACATTTGGCCGGAACTCTGTAAAGAGGCGTAGAGGCGTAAAGGCGTAGAGTCGTAAAATTAGAGAGTAAGATTGGTTGAATTGCAGAGGATTAATGATAAAATACTCTAACAACCTGGCTTTAAGCCACTATGCCTCTACGCCTCTATGCCTCTATAAAAGTTGGGCTTTTTTTCTTGATTTAAATAAAAGGTAAGTTCCTACGATCACCAGGAAAGAGGAGATCAATTCGGCCTGGGTTGGATGAAAACCGAAGATGGAATAGGTGGTATTCACCCTTATCTTTTCGATCAGGAACCTTTCCACCCCATTGAAGATGAGGTAAAGTCCGAATAACTGACCCGCCACGTGTAGTTTCTTCCTGAAATACCATAAAACAAAGAAAAGAATGGTACAGGCAATTAACTCATATAACGGTGTGGGAAAAACCAGGGGATTCAGCTGGTTGCAATAAGTGCCTTCGCACCCGGGTATCGCCACACCTACTTCATTAACATTATGAGGGTAGTTGTAAGCATAAAGCCATTCCGGTAAGAAAGAAGGCCCCCTGAATGAGGCATGGGGTATTTTATCCAGACCTCCGAACTCCCTGACCAGGTATTGTGTGTATTGAGAGCCGGTAACCAGGCTGTTCTGGAACTGACCGGCGGCGGCTTCCACAATGGAGCCATCAGCATCGAGCTTATAGGCGCTATTGAATATGCCCCAATCTCCATCACCTGAAACCTGGCACCCAATTCTGCCAGTGGCATAAGACAACATTAGTCCGGGCGCTGCCGCGTCACAAAGATGAAGAAGACCGATATTTTTTGACCTGGCATACCAGAGTATGGCAATGGTAGCACAGATCAGTCCTCCGTAAAATGTAAGTCCACTGGGTGACAACAGGTTGGCAATTGGATTTTCAATGAACCTGTCCCAGTTTTCAAGGTTATCAAAAACCTTGGCTCCAATAAAGCCGGCAACTGCCGCCATGATGGTGATATCGCCTACCCTTTCGTGAGGCCAGATCCTGATGGTTCTTTTCTCCGGTTGAGCCAGTTTCTGCTTATGTTTTTCGTAATAGCGAAGTCCTGCAAACAACAACGCCAGCAAGATCCCTCCTGTCCAGCTTCCCTTCGAAGAAAAAATATATTCCTGCGGATGTATGTCACCGGCGTTGAAGAATACACCAAGGATCTTATATCCGACGATGAAACCAAAAATGAAATTGAATATCAGTTCACCGGGCTTTGCCGCTTCTCCTACAATGATTGTTTCTTCTTTAGGTTGAAGTAATCCCTGCTTCTCTTTCCTATTCAGTTCTTTAGCCAATAGCCATGCAGCCAGCAGAAATGAGATGGCTACAAAAAAACCAAAGGAATTGATATACTGCGTAAAGCCCCAGGGCTCTACCCCAAAAACTTCTTTAAGAAAATAATAAAGGTTAGGATACATTCAACAGTTGTTGTGCGTGCAATGATAATTGAAAAAAGGCTTTTTGAAAAAGAAAAGATCCCGCAGAAGCGGGATCAATTCATCTATGTACAAAGCAAAGTGACGATTTAATTGCAGTATTCGTCGAATGCTGCGATAAGGTTGCTTGCAATCATTTGTGCAGGCCGGCCTTCTATCTGGTGCCTTTCGATCATATGAACAAGCTGTCCATCTTTAAATAAGGCAATGGCAGGGGAAGATGGAGGATAAGGAAGCAGGTATTCCCTGATCTTCCTGACCGCTTCAATATCATACCCCGCAAAACTTGTGGTCAATCTATCGGGACGCTTAGGACTGTTAGCTACAGCCATCAATACGCCGGGACGCGCTGAACCGGCAGAACAGCCACATACTGAATTGATCATGACAAGTGTGGTTCCCTCCTGCTTCAGTGTAGATTCCACTTCAGTGTTGGTCAGTAACTCATCAAAACCATTCTCAGTCAGCTCTTCTTTCATTGGCACTACTATCTCTGTTGGATACATGGTTCTTTTTGTTTTATAATCAACACAAAATTAGGCGAAATTGTTATTAAACTTTACAAGTATGCCATAAAGGCAGCATTGCCAGCAATTTGCCGCCGTAATGGCATCTTTCACATTGTCACATTCATCACATTTGGCACATTTTCTTCCTTGGTATCCTGTTTGATCGATAGTTCTTACAAATTATCAACCTAAAAAAGAAAGCATATGACACTCGTAAGATTCAATCAAAGGCCTGCAGACAGAAAAGTCAATTCCTTTTTCGAAGATTTTTTCAGCCAATTTCCTTCCAGGCTGGTGAACGATGATTTTGTAAGTACATCCGTTCCTGTAAACATCAGGGAAACTGAAGGCGCCTATGCTATTGAAGTAGTGGCCCCGGGAATGGACAAGGGAGATTTCAAGGTCAATGTGGACAATAACATCCTTACCATTTCGGCAGAAAAGAAAGCGGAGAGCAATAAGGAAAATGAAAGAATGGTTCGCAGGGAATATTCTTACAAATCATTTGCAAGAACTTTTACCCTGGATGAAACGATCAACGCAGATAACATACAAGCCAAATACGACAATGGCGTGCTTCACATAGAACTGCCAAAGAAAACAGAGGCAAAAATTCAACCTAAAGAGATCAGCATTCAATAAGGAAAAATTAAAATTTGTAGTAATTAGCAGTTGGTTTTGATGAACCTCCCCACTCATGGGGAGGTTTTTTAGCTTTTTTATTAGAGTTTAGATGACATAAAAAATCTAAATTCGCGCGGAACAAAACCAACCATATTGAAAATCCTGACTCCTGTCCTGATTTTGATCTTATTTTGTTTAAATGTTTCTGCGCAGGATAAGAAAACCGATACCATACCCCTCCCTGTTCCGGTTGTGATTGACCCGGCGGATACGGTACTCCGTATCATTAATATCAATCCATATTTTACCATTCATGTTGATTCGATACTGAACTATGAGCTCAGGATCAATAAAGACCCTTTGAATTATAACTGGTACCTCAAGCAGGCGCCTGTTGGCGTTAAGATCGACAGAAATGGAACCCTGTATTTCAAAGCTGATAAGTCGTTCTTCCGGAGCGGAAAGCTCAAATACGACGAACCTTATAAAGTGTCGCTTGGTGTCCAGAATATGTATGAACCGGAAGAAAGAGTTGACACTTCAATCACTATTCTTTTCTACAGCACTGAAATTGCGCAGTCAACTGTCAAGACCGGCGTGTTGGGAACCGTATATAATGAAGAAGGAGATACGGTCCGGTTCAGGATCCAGTGTGAAACCGGTTCATTCCCCATTGAACAGATCAATTTCAATTCCAACATACCTATCAGTGTAGAGAAATCCATTACAAAATGTAATGATGAGTTCGTCTGGGCTATCCCGTTTGATTTCATCAAGGAAAATGATACCACCAAACTCAGGACGGTTGTGGTCCAATTCATCGGTTCTGATAAATTCCATAATAAGGATACTGCCATCGTAAGGATCGGTGTGAGGCCGGGCATCAACTATCCGCAGAAATATCAGGAACACCAGAAGATATCTCAGGAGATGTATAATTATGTACAGAACCTGAAACTTACTTTCTATGTAGTGAGTAAAAACGTGAAATCAAACAAGTCCACCAGGGCAACCTTTGATATTGCAGGTTCTACAACAGCATTGGCCGGTACGGTGGTGTCAACAACTGCCACCAATCCGGATGTAGCAGATATCGGAAAGATTCTGCCCAGTATAGGCCTGACGCTGGTGCCTGTAAAAGAAGCTGTTGCCCCGGCAAAGATCCAGGAGCAGAACACAGCCGCCCAGTTAAGGGGCATCACCAAGAGGCTTGAATATTTATTAAGTGAAAATGCGCTTATTGGTGACCGTGACCCGGATGTGCTCACCAAGACCAATAAACTGAGATCTGAACTGAAGACAGCACAGCTTCAGCTGATCGACCTGCCCACTGTTGAATTTGAACCGGGTGTGAACCAGGCCGAAGCGGACAAATATTTCAATGATCCGAAGGTTATTAAGAAGTACAAGCTGAAAGTAAATTGATATTATAGGCATCAGGCGAGACGCGAGAGATATTAATTTCTCATCTCTCGCCTCTCGCCTTTATCCTCTCGCCTAATCACAGTCTTTCCTCCTGGTATCGATCAGGTAACTGATCTTCCATTCCCCTCCGAATCTTACCAATTGGAATGAATCTGCTCCGCAGTGGATGAATTTTCCATCAAAATATAACCTGTAGGGCGTCCAAACCGAAGCGAGGTTTGCATCAATATGTACCGCGCCAAACTCTATACGTTCGTCGAGCTGGCCTTTTTTTAATTTTTTTATAGAAGATCCGAATTCTTCCACCTTTTCGCCTTTCACAGCTGTTTTACCCATGCTGTGGATCACTGCATCCTGTGCAAAAACATTCACCACGCCCGCGGAATCTGCATCATTCATCGCCTTAAATAAACGATTGACAGTTGCTTTTACAGAGTCTTCCGTTGATTGGGCAAATCCATGGCAAGCGGCCATTAAAAACAGCATCAAAAATATCGTTCTCATATATATTGAAAAATTTGAATTTGGCAAAGATTTTGGGCAAGATAAGAAAACCAAGTTCATGAAAACTTCAATCCGTGCTTTGGGAATAACCCTTGTTGTTTTAACTACATTAATGTCAACGTCTTGCAGCAAACGTTCCCATTCCAGCACTTCGGTGATCGTTACCAATAAGCCAACAAGTCTTCCTCCGGGACAGGCCAAAAAAGTATATGGCCAGCAATCTGCAAAAGAATTCGCGCCGGGACAGCAGAAAAAGAAAGGCAATTCTACTACTGTTGTAGTTAAGAACTGATTCTTTACAGTGAGCGGTGAGCAGAAAGCAGTAAGCGAAAAAAAATCTGCTCACTGCTCACTGCTCACTGCTATTTAATATATCCCAGTATCTTCAACATGCTTTGAGCAGACTGCTCTTTCGCATATACCCAGTCGATCAGTTTGCCGTTCTTATCTCTTTCTATAATAACATGCTTGGGCGAAGGGATCAGGCAGTGCTTTATTCCTCCATATCCGCTGATCTGGTCCTGGTAGGCGCCCGTGTGGAAAAAGCCCACATAAAGCGGTTCTTTATCATCGGCGTTCTCACCGTTTGAAGTGAGCTTGGGCAGGAATACCTCGTTGATATGTTCTTCTGAATCGTAGTAGTCATGACTGTCACAGGTAATGCCACCCAGTACTACCCGATGGTAATCATTGTTCCATTTATTGACCGGTAGCATCAGGAACTTTTCTCCTATACCCCAGGTGTCTGGCAGTGTTGTGATAAAGGAAGAATCGATCATATACCATGTTTCGCGATCGTTCTGGATCTTCTGGGCCACCACACTGTAAATATGGGCCATGCTTTCCCCAACAGTAAAAGAACCGAACTCGGTATAAATATTCGGCATCTGAACCTTGGCCTTCTTGCAGGCTTTCTTGATATTGCCAACGATCTCATTGACCATGAACTGGTAGTCATAATCAAATCCAAGGGAATGCTTGATGGGGAAGCCGCCGCCTATATTGATCGAATCCAGTTCAGGACAGATCTTTTTCAGCTGGCAATAAAGATTGACTACTTTATTAAGTTCACTCCAATAGTATATATCATCCTTGATGCCTTTGTTCAGGAACACGTGAAGCATCTTAAGCTGAAACTTATCTTCATAGCCTTCGATATTATCCACGTAAAATTCAAGTATGTCTTTTGCTCTCAATCCCAGCCTTGACGTGTAGAAAGGGAATGTTGGCTCTTCTTCAGCTGCCACACGAATACCCAGCTTGAATGGGACTTTCACAGATTTACGATAGGCTTCCAGTTCTTCCTTGTTATCCAGCACGGGCACTACATTCTTGAATCCTGTATTGAGCAGTTTGGCAATCCGTGAAGTATATGACTTTTGTTTAAAGCCGTTGCAGATG
Source organism: Chitinophagaceae bacterium (assembly GCA_035298945.1). Lineage (GTDB taxonomy): Bacteria > Bacteroidota > Bacteroidia > Chitinophagales > Chitinophagaceae > Pollutibacter. The sequence goes on from DATGXN010000386.1 coordinate 20,147, forward strand.
ATATAAGTATCCTTGGTGATCTTCTTTTTTTCATAGAGTTTATTAATGATCTCTATATCGTAAGCATATGAAGTCTCCAGGTGGATATTGTGCTTCAGGGCCTCTTCAACCACAAAAGAGAAATGGGAACTCTTGGTACAATAACAGTAAAAATATTCCCCTTCGTATTTGTGTTTCTTGAAGGCTTTGGCAAACATATCTTTCGCCTTGTTGATCTGCATCCCTATTTTGGGCAGATAACTGAGTTTGAGTGGAGTGCCGTACTTGTTTACCAAAGCTTTGATGTCAAGTCCGTTGAATATCAGGTTTCCGTCTACAACTTCCAGGCCTTCTTGCGGAAAATAGAATGTTTGCTTGACAAGGTCGGTGTATGTGTTATTGCTCAATTCCTGTGCTGGTATTAATCGTAATTAAATGGGTTGAGAAACAAAAATATATTAAAAACAAAAAAACCGGATATGAAATTAATGTCACATCCGGTAGGTACTATTGGTTTAACTGTATTTATTTCACAGAAGCCACCAGTTTCTTGAAACTCTCTGGTTCGTTCATGGCCAGGTCAGCCAGTACTTTACGATCGAGTTCCACTCCTTTTACTTTGAGCAGGTTGATAAACTCGGAGTAAGTAAGACCTTCCTCCCTTACTGCTGCGTTGATCCTGGTGATCCAAAGAGCGCGGTATTCGCGTTTCTTCAGTTTACGGCCAACATAACGGTACTGGAGACCTTTTTCGAGAACGTTCTTGGCTACTGTATATACATTTTTACGTTTGCCGTAAAAACCTTTTGCTTGTTTAAGGATCCGCTTCCTGCGGGCTTTAGATGCTGCTGAGTTTACTGAACGAGGCATATCAAATGATTTTTAAAGTTAGATAAGATTTGACCGGAGATGATTATTTCAACCTCAGCAGCCTTTTTACGAAATCCTGGTTGGCAGGGTTTACTTGTCCGCCTACACGTAAGCTACGCTTGCGCTTGGTGGATTTTTTGGTC
>DATGXN010000387.1:0-4892 GCA_035298945.1 Chitinophagaceae bacterium
GTGCAAGCCCCTGGGTTCCATTTTCAAAATACGGGCCTGCCCATCGCCAGTGATCCCGCCACCAATCTTTGTGTAAAAGCATATGAACTCATGAAGCAGAGGTTTCCTGACCTTTCTCCTATCCATATGCATTTGCACAAAGAGATTCCTATGGGGGCAGGACTGGGTGGAGGATCTTCAGACGGTGCATTTGCATTAAAGGCACTGAATGATCATTTTGGAAAAGGACTTTCTCCTCAAGAGCTCGTTGACATGGCCTTACAACTTGGCAGCGACTGCCCTTTTTTCATTGTCAATCGCCCGGTTTTAGCCCAGGGCCGGGGCGAGATCATGGAACCCGTTAATGTCAGCCTTTCGGGCTATGAGCTGGTGATGATCCACCCGGGCATTCACGTAAGTACTAAAGAAGCATTCGCAGGCATTATTCCCCATGAGACGGGGACAGATCTCAAGAACAAGATATCAGAGCCCGTTGATCAATGGAAGAACTGGCTGGTCAATCAGTTTGAAACCTCAGTGGGTGCTAAATACCCTGTGATCCTGGATATCAGGAACATGCTCTACGAAAAAGGGGCCGTTTATGCCTCCATGAGCGGCAGTGGATCGGTTGTATTTGGACTGTTCAGGTCCAAGCCTGACCTAACCGTGAAACCCGGATGGAAGCTCATCAGCCTAACATTAAAATAAATTGTTTCTCCGTGTCTCCGCGTTCTTCTCTGCGTCTCCGCGTTCTTCTCCGCGTCTCCGCGTTTTTTTCTATCTTTACCGCATGCAACTGTCCTTTCTTTCTTCCAACCTGGATCTGCTCAATCACTAAGGATTGACTCATTGACTAATTAGCTCATTGGCTAATTAGTCCCTTCACGTTTTATTTTCAATCAGTTAATTAGCTAATTAGTCAATTTTTTATGCAACAATATTTTATTGATCTCGAAGACAAATACGGAGCTCATAATTACCACCCAATTCCCGTTGTACTGAGTCGTGGCAAAGGTGTACACGTCTGGGATGTGGATGGCAAACCATATTTTGATTTTCTAAGTGGATACTCCGCGGTAAACCAGGGACACTGCCACCCTGCTATAGTCGAAGTGCTGGTAGACCAGGCGCAGAAACTCACTCTCACTTCAAGGGCTTTTTATAACGATCAGCTCGGCGAATATGAAAAATACATTACCGGGTATTTCGGTTATGATAAGGTGTTACCCATGAATACCGGTGTTGAAGCGGTTGAAACCGCGATCAAACTCGCGAGAAGATGGGGCTATATGAAAAAGGGCATATCCGAAAATAAGGCAAGGATCATTGTGTGTGCCCATAATTTCCATGGAAGAACCAGCACGGTGATCTCTTTCAGCACTGATCCTTCTTCCTACGAAAAATTCGGCCCCTATATGCCCGGGTTTACAGTGATCCCTTATAATGATCTTCCTGCTCTTCAAAAAGCACTGGAAGATCCGAATGTATGCGGGTTCCTGGTTGAGCCCATACAGGGCGAAGCCGGCGTGGTGGTACCTGATGAAGGTTACCTGGCCCAGGCCAAAGCCTATTGTGCCTATGCCAATGCTCTTTTTATTGCGGATGAGATCCAGACAGGATTGTGCAGAACAGGTAAACTGCTGGCCTGCGACCATGAACAGGTAAGGCCGGATATCCTGATACTGGGTAAAGCCCTCAGCGGCGGCACCCTGCCCATATCGGCCGTACTGGCTGATGATGCCATCATGCTCACCATAAAACCAGGGGAGCATGGTTCAACCTATGGAGGCAATCCCCTGGCCTGTCGTGTTGCCATTGCATCACTTAAAGTACTTAAGGAAGAAGACATGGCCCAGAATGCGGCAAAAATGGGTACCCTGTTCAGGAAGATGTTGATGGCGCTGGGGCATCCCAATATCCGTGACATCAGGGGCAAGGGGTTATTGAATGCCATAGAGATCGAACATCCCGATAAAGACGCGGCCTGGCATTTTTGCATGGAACTGATGAAAAACGGGCTCCTGGCCAAGCCAACCCATGGTGATAAGATCAGGTTCGCTCCTCCTCTTGTCATAACCGAAGCACAAATAGGAGAATCGGTTGATATTATTCGCAAAAGCCTCTCCGTGATTTCGTAAATTTGCAGCCCAAAGCATTGACATGATCGAAGAAAAATCGTTGAATTTCCTTGAAGAGATCGTAGAAGAAGATCTGAAGACCGGCAAATATGCTTCCATCCATACCAGGTTCCCACCTGAACCAAATGGCTACCTGCATATTGGGCATGCTAAAAGCATTTGCCTGAATTTCGGGCTGGCAGACAAATATGGCGGTAAAACCAATCTACGTTTTGACGATACCAACCCGGTTACGGAAGATACCGAGTATGTGGATTCTATCCAGGAAGATATTGCCTGGCTGGGTTTCCACTGGGACAATGTATTTTATGCTTCGGATTATTTCGACCAACTCTATCAGTTTGCTGTTGAGCTGATCAGCAAAGGGCTTGCTTATGTGGACGATTCAACAGCCGAAGAGATCGCAGCAACTAAAGGCACGCCTACCATACCAGGCACACCTACTCCATATCGTTCCAGGACAGTAGAAGAAAATCTCCGGTTATTTGAAGAGATGAAGAATGGCAAGTATAAAGATGGGGATAAAGTGCTCCGTGCAAAAGTTGATCTTGCCTCTCCGAATATGCAGATGCGTGATCCCATCATGTACAGGATCAAACACGCACACCACCACAGAACGGGGGATAAATGGTGCATCTACCCGATGTATGATTTTGCCCATGGGCAATCGGATTCCATCGAGAAGATCACCCATTCGATATGCACACTGGAATTTGAAGTGCACAGGCCGCTGTACGATTGGTTCATTGATAAACTCAACATATATCCTTCACACCAGTACGAATTCGCCAGGCTGAACCTGAACTATACGGTAATGAGTAAGCGAAAATTACTGCAGCTTGTCAATGAGAATTATGTTGACGGCTGGGACGATCCCCGCATGCCTACAATTTCCGGATTAAGAAGAAGAGGATATACTTCTGCATCCATCAGGAATTTCTGTGACCGGATTGGTGTACAGAGAAGGGAGAACATCATTGATGTGGGGTTGTTGGAATTCTGTGTACGTGAGGACCTGAATAAAACAGCGCTTCGCAGGATGGCCGTTCTTGATCCTGTCAAACTGGTGATCACCAATTATCCTGAAAACAGTTTCGAAGAACTGGAGGGCGAGAACAACCCTGAAGCACCTGATAACGGTGGACACCGGAAACTTCCTTTTGGCCGCGAGTTATGGATCGAGAAAGAAGACTTCATGGAGGTACCTGCAAAGAAATGGTTCAGGCTTGCGCCCGGTGCCATGGTGAGGTTGAAGAATGCCTATATCATCAAATGTGAGCGATTCGAAAAAGATGCTGATGGCCATGTAACCGAGATCCACTGCAGCTATGTCCCTGAAAGCCGTAGTGGCAATGATACTTCCGGGATCAATGTTAAAGGAACCATTCACTGGGTTTCAGCTGCACACGCGATCAAGGGCGAAGTGAGGTTATACGACAGGTTATTCAAACTGGAGAACCCGGCAGCAGAAGAAGATTTCAAGCAAAGCATCAATCCGGCATCATTGCAAGTGATCACGGATGCCTACCTGGAGCCCTCATTGGCAGATGCCAACCAGGATGAATCTTACCAGTTTATCAGGAAAGGATATTTCTGCCTGGACAAAAAACTCTCCAAGCCCGGCAACCCGATCTTTAACAGGACGGTGACATTGAAAGATAATTGGAAGAAAGACTGAATCATAGATAGTGAAATAGGGAGTTAGGGAGATAGGGAAATAGGATGCTCCCTATTTTTCTATCTCTCTATTTTTCTATCTCTTTAATGGTCCCCGAAGGCAGTACCGCCGTCATCAGCAAAATACCTGCAACAACGACCATTAAATATATGCCTGCCTGCTTTTCTGGACAATATCCTTTATAACATTCTGCGAAAACGATGTAGGATTTGATGGCATAAGCCAGGTTCAGGGCCATCAGTAGCAGGTTCGCCCTTTTCAAAAAGACAGACTTCGAGAACTGCGCCAAAACGTTGAACAGAGCGAAAAAGATCAGCAGTTTGCCGGGCTTGCCATAAATATTGTTTTCAGTGAAAAATCCGGTGAAAGATTTCTTGAGATCCGGGTAATAAGCCCAGGGCATAAAACATATGATGATCATGAGAATGGCAGCTGCCAGGGTGACCCATTTGGAATATGCAGTAAAAGACTTCATGTGGCAAATTAATGTTAAACAAAAAGACCATCGCGTTACCCGCAATGGTCTTTCTTGATACCGGAGGTCCCGAGCGGATTCGAACCGCTGTAGAAGGTTTTGCAGACCTCTGCCTAGCCACTCGGCCACGGAACCTTAATGCTGCCGCAAATGTAGTATTTTCCTGCTAAATTTGCTGGGCGTAAAACTCTAACTTTCAATTAACGGCAAAAAACCGTTCCTGTTGTATAACAATGCATCGAATTCAAGAATCCGAACTGATCATAAATAATCGTGGTGCCATTTACCATCTGGATCTCCGGCCCGAAGAGATGGCAAATACAGTGATCACAGTTGGCGACCCCGGAAGGGTGCAGGAGGTCAGCAGGCATTTCGATCATATTGAGCATCGCTCCCACCATCGCGAATTCATTACCCATACTGGTTTTATTGGCAAGAAAAGGATTTCTGTGATATCAACCGGGATCGGCCCCGATAATATTGATATCGTGATGAACGAACTGGACGCCGTGGCCAATATAGATTTTAATACAAGGCAGGTTAAACATGAGCATACCGCCTTACAGATCTTCAGGCTAGGTACCTCAGGATCCCTGCAGGAAGATATTGATGTGGACAGTAT
>DATGXN010000388.1:0-11458 GCA_035298945.1 Chitinophagaceae bacterium
GATAATTGAAAACAATAACATACACGACAGCAAGTGCTCAGGAATCACATTGGGCAAGGAACGCGGAACCGGGCATAATGTCTGGTCCAAAGATCCGAGTTATGATGGCTCATTGCATTACATCGAAGTTACTTTCCGCGCCTTGAGGAATGGCTGGAACAAAGACAACATAGGATCACACATAGTACGGAATAATACGATTTACAATTGCGAGCAAACCGGTATCTGTGGCAGTTTTGGCGCAGCCTTCAGTACCATCCAGCATAATCACATTTACAATATTCACCAGAAAAAACAATTTACCGGAGCAGAGTTGGCAGGCATAAAACTTCACGCTGCCATTGATGCGGTTTTGGAAAACAACCGGATTCACGATGTAGGTGCTTTTGGCTATTGGATGGACTGGATGACACAGGGCACCCGCATCACCAGAAATCTGTTATACCGCAACGATTGGCAGGATCTGTTTTTTGAAGTGGATCACGGCCCTTTTTTAGTTGATAATAATATTTTTTTATCGGTGCAAAGCATTGCGACACAATCGGAAGGTGGTGCATTCATACACAACCTGATCAGTGGGTCAATGACGGTCTGGTCGGATCCCAGCAGGTTTACCCCTTACCATTTGCCGCATAGCACAGAGATAGCAGGGCTTGCCACCGTTGTGGCGGGAGATGACCGATATTACAACAACATATTTATCGGTAAAGGAGCAGATTCGACAGCATTTCCCGGTCAAAAATTTGGCCTGCTGGTCTACAACACTATTCCTGCTGATAAGAGTCCAAAACTAAAGTCTCACACTAATTTGAACGACCGGTGGCCCATCTGGATTGAACATAACCTGTATTACAATGGTGCACAACCCTGGAATGAAGAAAAGGACGTTGTGCAAAACTCCAGATTCAATCCCGATATCAAATTGCTGGAAGAAGGCAACCATGTTTATCTGCAATTTGTATCAGATGAAACTCTGTCGCTACAAAAAACAGAACTGATCACAACGGCCAAATTGGGATCGACAAAACTGCCAAAAGCCTATTATGAAAATCCTGACGGCAAACCGCTCAGTATTGATACAGACTACTCGGGTAGCAAACGATCAAATACTCACCCAACACCGGGCCCCTTTGAAAATCCAGGCGCGGGATCAGTAAAAATTAAAGTATGGTAGCATGAAAAAATTCCTCGAAAAATACAAGGACGAAATAAGAAAAGTCATCCTCGTTGTTGTGGTGATCGTTCTGATCCAGATCATCCGTAAACTGATGGAATAAATTATAACTTTTCTGATGTGGCCAGCGCAATTACTCTCCCCTGGTCACCTACCGCATTATAGAAATGATAGACCACACCCTTCCATTTGATCACAAAAGGTTTGTGGGCATAGCTGCTGTCATAGGGCTCGGAAGGTTTGACCAGATCTTCTCCGTCCCAATCGGTCCAATGTATCAGATCATAAGAACAGGCAAACCTGTCATAGGCATGAGCATCCCCATTCCAGAAAGCGCCAAAGTAAAACATAACGTAAACGTTCCCGATCCTGGTGATCTGGGCGTCACCACAAATAGTGCCTTTTTTATAACGACTGATCAGCGGATGAGACCCATATCGTTTCCAGTTTTCCATATCATCAGAGACTGCCATACCGATGCTTTCATACCTGGCGGTATCCCCCGCGGCATTATAATACATTAGAAACTTGCGTCCCGTAAATTTTTCTCTGTCCCTGATCACATAGCTCTTAAAGATCGTGCCCTTGTCGTACCAATTCGCATCCGCGTCATTTGCCGCAAGTACAGGCCTGGGATACCTGTTCCATTCTTTCACTTCGCCGGGATCATCTGTGGATGCTATTCCTACGCCAAGTTTGCCCGCCTCATAACCTTGCACTGATCCTCCCAGGTAAGACATCCAGTATTTACCTTTGAATGGATAAGGTTTGTAATTCCCTCCCCATTTGATGTTCAGCAGCGACATATATCCTGCTTTTTGATTGGCATCCCAGCCTGAATCGGTGAACGACATGATCCGTCCTTTCGAGGTCCAGTTGATCAGATCATTACTTTCCGCCAGCCATGTTTCATAGCCTCGCCCGTCAAAAACAATATAGGTCATGCACCATTTTTTCTTCCACCAGAATATGGAAGGGCTGTCGATCATTTTGGTTGAATCCGGATGTTTGAATACAACGCCGTGCTTATAAGGTGTGCTTATCTCTTCATAAATGTTCTGCATTGTTTCCTTCGAAACAACTGTCCCAACCGGTCCACGACAACGGTATGAGACCAAAGCAACACAGAACAGGATAGTAATTCGGATAGTCATTCTTGTAAGATTCTGAGAAGCTTAGTTCCATGATCAACAAGCTTGGCTCTATATTGAATATAGAGACGATAAGGGATAGCAGAGAAGCACATTATACTTTCTCCAGTGCCTGCAGAATATCCGCCAGGATATCATCGGGATGTTCAAGCCCTACTGATAATCTAACCAGTCCGGGAGTGATCCCTACGGCCTGCCTTTCTTCTTCCGTTAATTTGGAATGGGTAGTACTGGCAGGATGTGATGCAATGGTTCTGCTGTCGCCCAGGTTATTGGTCATAGACAACATCTGCAGGGAGTTCAGGAATTTCCGGCCAGCTTCAATGCCACCTTTCAGGTCGAAGGTCACAATACCTCCGCCATTGCTCATCATTTTTTTCGCGATCTCATACTGTGGATGTGTGGGCAGGAATGGATATTTCACCATGCTAAGTGCAGGATGTCCTTCCAGTTTATGTGCGATCTCCATGGCTGAGTTTGCATGCCTGTCCATCCTGATATAAAGTGTCTCAAGGCTCTTGCTCAGTACCCAGGCATTGAAAGGGCTCATGGATGGCCCGGTATTCCTGATGAAGAGGTAGATGGGCTTGATCAGCGCTTCAGGACCTACCACCACACCTCCCAGCACACGGCCCTGACCGTCGATGAATTTCGTTGCAGAATGGATCACGAGGTCCGCTCCAAATTGGATCGGCTGTTGAACAGCCGGTGTTGCAAAACAATTATCAACAACCAGCAGTACTTTATGCTTTTTGCAGATCTTATTTAAAAATTCGAGATCAATAATATCCAGTCCCGGATTACTGGGTGTTTCAACGTAGAGCAGTTTGGTCTCAGGCCTGATCAACGACTCGATCTCTTCAGGCTTATTCATATTAAAATACGAATAGCTGATCCCCCATTTAGGAAGGTATTTGGTAATGATGGTATGCGTTGAGCCAAACACGGCAGATGATGAAACGATATGATCGCCCTGTGAAAGAAAGGTCATGAATGTACCAAATACCGCTGCCATTCCGGTTGCTGTGGCCACACCATCTTCTGCACCTTCAAGAGCTGCGATCTTCGCGATGAACTCGTCTGTGGTAGGATTTGAAAACCTGGAATAAATATTCACATCCAGCGTGTCATCAGCAAATGCTTCTGCCATATCTTCTGCAGAATCATAGGTGAAACTACTGGTAAGGAATAATGGAGTGGAATGTTCTTTCTGGGCGGTTTTCTTTGATTGTATTCTTATCGCCTTGGTCTCTTTATGTTGTCCCATATGAGGTTACCACAGTTTCGTTAACCATAACCTCCCAGGTAAGGGTGGCACCCGCCCTGCGAAGTGTTTCTGCCACTGAACAGTATTTTTCTATGGAAAGCTGAACGGCACGTGAAGCCTTGCCTGGCTCTACGTCACCGGTTATCTGGAATAAAAGATGAACTTTCTCCCAAAGCGAGGGCTCAACACCTTTCTGCCGCTCTCCGTCCACTTTGATCACCAGGTCAGACAGGGGTTGCCGTTGCTTTTTAAGGATACTGATCACATCCACAGCACTGCAGCCGCATAAAGCTGCAAGCACGGTTTGCATAGGGCGAAGTCCATCGCCATGTCCTCCCTGGTCTGCAGGGATATCTATTTTCAAGGTATGTCCCTTCGCATCCATAATGGTGAGCCCGTAGTCAGGATGCGTAAGTTTTGCCTGTAATAATGCCATGTTGCGAAATTAAGAAATTCAGGTCAACTTGAAGAGAGTCAGAGAGTCAGAAGGCCAGAGAGTCAGAATTCTGACGCTGGCTCTCTGGCTCCAGCCTCATTGACTCTCTTTCCTGAGGTCGATATTATGGAAGTATGAAAACCTGACCGTATTGAATATCCTGTATAATCCCGGCACAGGGGTCTGATTGTAGATATACATATAAGCTACCATCAGATTGTTGTTCCTGTTAAAATAGTACCTCATACCTGCCCAGATCCGGTTCTGGTCCAGGTAATTATAAACGACCTGCTTACCGAAGTTCAGCATCACTTCGTCTCCAGCCACCAGGCTCAGATTTCCTTTAGCCTGTTTTTTTTCCAATAAAGGATATTGCAGGTTCAGCGAAAACCTCAGCCTGTAATTAAAGCTGTATTCATCGTCGTAGCGGTCCGGCGGAATGATCTTCTTCCGCCAGCGCTGTTCAAATCTTATGTGCTGAAGAAGGGAAAGCTTCCGGAAATCTTTCTGCCATTGCACCTGCTGCCATAACCTATGTTCAGGCTGGGCAATATCGATATTGGCTTCCAATGGATATGCATTGAAAAAAGCATATCCGCCCATGAGCCTTGTATTTTTGTTCAGATGATATATGGCACCTATCCTTGCCAGCAGGGTGGATGTGCTGTCTACAAAATTATCTTTGGTACGATACCCCACATCAAACATCAATCCCCATTTTTCGGAGATCCTGGTCTGGTTATAATACTGGAACCAGAACTGTTCGAAATGCTGGTAATGCTTATTCTGCTGGGCCATAGACGGCAGGCCCATGGTAATAAGTAAGATCAGCGGAACTAGAACTTTTTTCATCTTCGTTAATTCCGCTGATCTTCTGTTCAACCATCATCCGTGTTTTTTCCTGAGATCCAGATTTTGGATGAAGAAGACCCTGGCGGCGTGCAAAACTCTGTATTTATTTCCTGAAGATAACTGTTGGAATACATTCATATATCCAAACTGCAGGAAATTGTGCTTGGTTACATAGTAATGAAAGCCTGTAAAAAATCGGTTCTGGTCAAAATAATTGTATACGATCTGGTCGCCGAAATTCACCATCAACTCATCATTGACCACCCAGGCCAATGACCCTTTTTCAAATTTCTTTTTCCCCAGGGCTACCTGCATCATGATATTGAATCGGGCCCTGAAATTGAAATTATACCCGTCTGCCAATTCATCCGCGTCCTTGATCTTCCGGCGATATCTTTCTTCCAGCCTTACCCATTGCATCAGTTTTATTCGTTCGTAATTGTTATGCCATTGCAGTTGTTGCCAGATCCTGTGCTCGGGCTGAGATGTTTCAGGATGACTATCGGCCGGGAAATGATTGACATAGGCATAACCCAGGGTCAGCTTGGTCTTATCGGCCAGGTAATAAGTTATACCTGGCCGGATGATGAATTGAGATAGACTGTCTGTAAAATCGTCTTTGGTTCGTAGATGGGTGTCTACCCAGAATCCCCATTTATCTGAAAGCCTTGTCTGGTTGAAATATCCCAGCCAGATCTGCTCATAGGTTTCTTTGGTTTTACTCACCTGCCCAAATGCTATCACCACAGAAGATAACATGATCAATAGGGAAATAGTCTTCTTCATGACATCTGTTTTATTTCCTCAAAAGCCCTTCAAACGTGAACGACACATAGTACAAAGCACCGATGGTTGGTCCTGCTGCATATTGGATATAGCGGTTATTGAAAATGTTGGTCCCGCCCAGTTTCACAACCGCTTTGGCCGACTCAACATGATAAGAGACCTGTGCATCTACGGTCTGATAAGGTGAGATATGCCCGTTGGCCAGGGGACTCTCCCACTGGAATGCAGTCTGATATCTCCAGGCAATATTGAAGCCCAGGTTCTTCACCACTTCCCTGTTTCCAAAAGAAACATTGGTGATCCACCTTGGTGTATTGAAAGCTGTAATGAATACATCTGCATTTTTGTTTGAGCTGATATTATTATAGCTGAGATTTCCTGTGACATTGAATTTTTTACCAAAGAAATAATTCAAACCAAGGGCAGCTCCATAATTATTATAGGTGTTCTTTGCATTTGTGAATACACGATACCTGGTTTGCTTTGACCTGTTTGCAGCAAGCATGTCAACCGCTGCCGCATCAGTTCCTACTTTGTCTGTAGATGGCACCGAAACTTCTACCTGGCCAAGGAATCCTTCATATTTATTATTGTAAAGATCAAAATCAACGGCCAGTTTACTATTGAATAAAACTGCTTTATATCCAACCTCCCATGATGTGATCCGTTCCGGTTTGGTAGGCGCCAGGTTGGTGATCTCCAGTAAACCCTTGTTTTTTATCGCAGCATTATTTGCCGTCATTCCTGCAGTGACATCTTTATTGACCGCCGCATTGAATGTATTGACAGATGCAAGGGTATATGAATTATCAAGATAACCCAGGCCTTCATTGATGTACGACAAACCTCCTACCCTTCTTACATTCCCGTTATTCACGAAAGACAAGGCTTCAAACAAAGCCGGGAAACGATAACCGTTCTGGTAAGTGACCCTGAAATAATGCTTCTTCACTGCATTATATACCACCGAGAATCGGGGATTATAAATGGGTTTGAATTCAGGATTATAATCATAACGAAGTGAAGCAAACAGTTTCAGCTTATCATCGAAAAATGTTTTGGTGGCCTGGGCAAATGCTCCAAACTTCCTGTAATAAACATTGCTGCCAAAACTGCCGTCTTTTTCAGGTGTATTTCTTTCATTGACCGGGCGTGAAAAATCAACGAAATTATTTCCGTCGGGGATCACTTCATAAAGCCTGAAATCAGCACCCACCAACAGGTCAACAACTTTCACATATCTGGAAAGATTCCACTGTCCCTCTGTATGATACATCCTGCTCTTCTGCTTCAGCCATGCGCCACCCGTAGCAGGTGCACCTGCCACCCCGGCATTCTTATGGTCCCAGTTATTTATTCCGATAATGGTATCCTTTAAAAGGTCAAACGCTGCTGTCCCTGGCTCAACCCTTCCCAGGTCAGCTACTTTCCTGGCTTCAACCATCGCAGATTCAAGATCTTTTCCGGCATTCAATTCATTCTGCAATGCGGTTTTGAACTTACCGCCCCAGGCACTATTGGATAAATGCGTCAGTTGCAGATTGTCTGCCAGTGGTTTAAGGTTATAGGAATCGCCTGTATTCTCGATCGAAACATAAGAGCGGATAAAATAGTCAGTTCCTTTCAGTTCAAGCTTGTGGTTCTGAACCACTACATTATCCAGCTGGACCTTGTTACCACGCTGGAATATACCATCCATCTTACCCACACGATAATCATAACTGAGCTCTGCATTCTCGTTCAGCTTGTAATGAAAAGCAGCATCAATTTTGAGATTGTCCACTTTAGGATTCACCAGGTCTTGTTCCCAATACCCGGTTCTCCTCAAAATGAAAGTATTGTTGGCTCCATTGTACCTGACACCATTGATCGTGACTGCATTATTGTTTTCATCACCGTACTTATTCCAGGCATCGTAAGCGGGATTCTGCCCCTTACTCAATTCGGGATAAGATGGATTGGCGGTGTTGAGATTGTTGGGGTTCTGGTCTGTTCTTGTATTGGATACCCAATCGGTTCCCTTCATATAACTGGCGTTCACTTTAAAAGCGAACCTGTTATTAAAAGCCGTTGCGTACCTGATGGCATATTCTGTCAACAAAGATGGCTTCTGATCTATTCCATCCACGTGATTCACGCCTGTTTTAATATAGATACCCAGTCCCTGGTTGGTGAATGGATTTTTAGTAAGAAGATTGGCCATGCCATTGATCGCATTCATGCCATACAAAGCAGAAGCAGCACCAGGGGTGATCTCTACACTGGAGATATCCAGTTCAGTGGGGCCAATGGCATTCCCCAGAGGAACACCCAGGGTGGCAGCCTGCATGTCCACCCCATCCACCAACTGCATGAACCTGAAATTATTGGGGATGTTGAAACCGCGTGTGTTAGGGACTTTGAAAGTCAGACTCGAAGTGATCATCTGCACGCCTTTGACCGACTCCAGTGCATCATAAAAACTTGGCGCAGGAGTTTCCTTGATCGCCCGGATATCGAGTTTTTCAATGGCCACCGGCGACTGCAATATTTTTTCGGGTACCCTTGATGCCGTGATCACCACCGCATCTCCAAGTACTGTTTGAGTCACCAACTCGACTTTTATATCAGTCCCCAGTTTGTCGATCAGCAGTTCCTGCTGCTGGAAACCAACCGAAGTAAAAACAAGTGTTAAGGGAAGTTTCGTTTTAGTTTTTAATTGGAAATTACCTGAGCCGTTGGTTACCGTACCTGTTACGGTTCCCTTAACCTGCACACTTACATCTGGAAGAGGATTTCCTTTGACCGCATCATTGACCTGGCCAGTAATCAACATCAATCCTCCATCCTGGGAGAAAGATTTGAAAGATACCAGGGTGATCAGGGTGAGTTTGATCGTTCTCAACAGTGTAGCATTCAATGTTCTGGTTGCACTTCTCATAGTTCTGTTTTTATTTTCTCTTTTTATTAGTCTACCAATTTGATAGGGTATTTAGCCAAAAAAATTTATATCGCTTTAATAAGTATACGCAAGCTCCAGACCATCACTAACACACCTAATAAGATGAATGATGTTTTACGCGGGAGCTTACCTGCCAGTCTTGCTGCCAATGGTGCAGCAATTAATCCTCCGATGATCAATGCGAAAATAGTTTGCCAGTGACTCAGGCCGATCAACGTGAAAAACGTGAATGCACTCGCCAGGGTAACAAAGAATTCAGTCAGGCTCACTGACCCGATCACATACCTGGGTGTACGTCCTTTTGTGATCAGTGTAGTTGTAACAATTGGGCCCCATCCGCCGCCGCCGAAAGAATCGAGAAATCCACCAGCGCCGGCAAGCCATCCGTAGTGTTTGAATTTCTTCTGGATCTTCGGTTTTCGGAATGCATTGGCAAAGATCCTTATGCCGAGAAACATGGTATACACAGCCATCACCGGTCTGATATAACCAGCATGTTTATCGCCCAGGTATACCAGGAGTACCGCACCGCCAATTGCCCCCAGAACTCCAGGGATCAATAAAGCTTTGAACATCTTCTTGTTGACATTCCCGAACTTATAATGGCTGTAACCGGATGCACCACTGGCAAACATTTCTGCCGTGTGAATACTGCCGCTGATGGCTGCGGGATTCACGCCAACAGATAATAATATAGTTGCACTCGTAACTCCATAACCCATTCCCAAAGCGCCATCCACCAATTGAGCCAGGAACCCGGCCAGCAACATCCAGTGTATAGAAGGATCAAGTTCTTTGAACAAGTCCACCGTTCCATCAGCCATTTCTCTCAGGGGAATATAGGAGAAGATGAAATGCCCCAGCAACATCAGGCCGAAGATCAACAAAGACCTGGTAGCGAGTTTTCGCCATTTGTCTTCCCTGGCAGGCCTCTTCCCTTTTTCCACCAAAACACTGGTGATCTCATTCAGGGTTTTCACTTTATGGGTAAAGTCCCCATTGAGCTGCTGCCTGAGTTTATGAAGATTATCCAATGTATCGTCGATCTCAAGCGGCAGTGCGTGATTCAGCACTTCCTTTATCCTTTTAGCCGCAGTAGGTGATTTCCCGTTTGTAGAAATCGCGATCTTGAGATTGCCCTTCTGCACAATGCTCCCCAGGTAGAAATCGCAGAGATCAGGTGTATCCGCCACATTAACAAGGATCTTCCGCTCTTTGCACAATAACCTGATCACTTCATTTACCTCACGGTCACCCGTAGCTGCAATTACAATATCCTTGCCATCAAGGTCCGATTCCTCGAAGGCCTTTTCATGGATCAGGACATTTTCAAATCCCACAACATATTCGCGGACCTTTTCTGAGACTGCAATCGATACAATAGTGATGTGCGTTGCAGGACTGTTGGCCAGTAAAGACTGCAGTTTCTCCAAACCGATATTGCCAGCTCCGATAAGGAGCAGGCTCATGTTTTCCAGCTTAAGGAATACCGGGTATAGAGGATTCTTTATCGTGACCACGGTATCCTGCATCAGGCAACAATATTTTTCCTGGTTATATAATCTCCGAACGATTCGGCCTCAACCCTCTCCCTGCTGTACGCACCAAAAAGCGAATCCAGCTCTTTCAATATCTCCGATTCTTCAAGATTCTCTTTATACTTTTTGTTTAATCTCAGGCCAAGGCGGTCTCCGCCGAGATGTAGATTATATTTTCCGTATGCAGTTCCAATCAAGCCGATCTCTGCCAATGTAGGCCGGCCACAACCGTTGGGGCAACCAGTCATGCGAATACTTATCGGATCGTCCTGCAGATCATATTTAGCAAGCAGGGGCTCAATTTTGGAAATCAGGGCAGGAAGATATCTTTGCGCTTCAGCCAACGCCAGTGGGCAGGTATTGAATGCCACACAGGCCACGGCATTTGTTCTCATCGCCCCGCTGATCTCGGTGACAGCAACCACGCCATACTTCTCAAGGATGGAATGCACCAGCACCTTATCTTCTTCATTAACATCCGATATGATAATATTCTGATTGGCGGTGAACCTGAAATTCGCTTTGCCAGTTGATGCGATCTCGTAAAATGCAGTTTTAAAGGCGGCCCTACTGTCATCAGTTACTCTTCCTGTTTCTATAAAGGCAGTATAATACCAATTACCCCGATGGTCTTTGACCCATCCAAAATGATCTTCACGCTCCGTAAATTCATATGAACGTGCAGGCTCTAATGGGAACCCGCACCTTTTCTCAAGCTCTTCTTTAAAATGATCTAAACCGATCCTGTCGATTGTATATTTCAGCCTGGCCTGTTTGCGATCTGTACGGTCACCATGATCCCGCTGTATGGTCATGATCTCGTAAATAGCCTTCAGTGTTTTCTCTTCCGTGTCAAGAAATCCTAAAACAGTGGCAAGCCTTGGATAAGTAGAGCTATTGCCATGGGTAGTCCCGAGCCCTCCGCCAGCGGCGATATTGAACCCTTTAAGTTCACCATGCTCTACGATAGCAATCAATGCTACATCATTCGAAAATACATCCACATCATTATTGGGCGGTATAGCGATCGATATTTTGAATTTCCGGGGCAGGTATCTATCCTGGTACAATGGATCTATCTCCTCTTCTTTATTCAGCAAAGGTTCCTTATCCAGCCAGATCTCGTAATAAGACCTGGTTTTGGGCAGGGCCATCGCACTAATCTTGTCAGCATATTCAAAAACCTGCTGGTGCACTTTCGATTCTAAAGGATTGGCACTGCAGGTCACATTCCTGTTCACGTCACCGCAGGCCGCGATCGAATCAAGCTTTAAGGTGTCGAATGATTTTAAAGTGGGTTTGATATGAGATTT
>DATGXN010000389.1:0-9172 GCA_035298945.1 Chitinophagaceae bacterium
TAAAGAAGATACACTCAGTCCAGGTAATATTTCGGTCACAAACATCCTGAAAAAATCATTCAGCCTGTTTGATGGCGGCTACCATGTAGGTGGATTGCTGGGCAACGGCGATGCATTTGTGATCAGGGATCCTCACGGGATCAGGCCATCTTATTATTATATCAATGACGAGATCTTTGTGGCGGCTTCAGAACGCGCGGCCATCAGAACAACATTCAATGTGGGCGAGAATGAAGTGCTGGAACTGATGCCGGGACAGGCACTTATTGTAAAAGCAGACGGCACCTATACCATTGAACAGATACTTGAACCCAAGGAAAGAAGAGCCTGCAGTTTCGAAAGGATCTATTTCTCCAGGGGCAGTGATGAAAAGATCTACAGGGAAAGAATAGCACTCGGCTACCACCTTAGCCCCATGGTGCTTAAGGCGATCAATAATGATCTCAAGAATACCATTTTCTCTTTCATCCCAAATACTGCAGAAACCGCATTTTACGGACTGCTGAAGGGCATGGAAGATTTCCTGAATAAGATCAAGATCCAGCGGATCATGGCCTGGGACAAGGATTTTGACGAAGAGAAGCTGGCGGAAATGATCAACCGCAGAATCAGGGTGGAGAAAGTAGCGATCAAAGATGTCAAAATGCGCACTTTCATCACAGAAGATTCAAACCGTTCTGAAATGGTGCAGCACGTGTATGATATCACCTACGGCACAGTGAGGCGGGATGAAGATACCTTGGTGGTGATCGATGATTCTATTGTAAGAGGTACAACACTGAAGGAAAGTATCGTTCGTATGCTTTCCAGGTTGAGGCCTAAAAAAATACTGATCATTTCTTCTGCTCCCCAGATCCGTTATCCGGATTGTTACGGCATTGACATGAGTAAGCTTGGCGACTTTATTGCATTCCGGGCTGCAGTGGCGTTACTGAAAGACAGGGACCAGGAACATGTGATCGAAGACCTGTATAAGTGTTGCAAGGAAATGCAGCGTAATGGTCAATTGCATAAAGAGAACATGGTAAGGCAGATCTATAAGCCTTTTACACCAGAAGAAATATCCGCAAAAATTGCTGAACTGATCACTCCTGAAGGATTGAACATCCCGGTGGATCTGATCTTCCAGACCATCGAAGACCTGCACGAATGCTGCCCTACCAATACCGGCGACTGGTATTTCACGGGTAACTATCCTACCCAGGGTGGTAACAGGGTGGTCAACCAGGCGTTCATTAATTACTACGAGGGCAAGAACGTACGGGGTTATTAATGTGGGAATGTGATAAATGTGATCAATGTGGTGAATGAAATGTGAGAATGTGCATTTCCCACATTTCATTCATCACATTCACTACATTTATCACATTAATCACATTCAGATGAAACGTGTACTTCTAGTACGTCATGCTAAGTCCGATTGGAGTGTTGAGGCAGATGACTTTGACAGGCCATTGAATGAAAGAGGCAAGCGGGATGCGCCGATGATGGCCAGCAGGTTGCAGAAAAGAAATATTCCCATCGATGCCTTTGTGTCCAGTCCTGCGAAACGTGCTCTGAGAACGGCTAAGATCTTTGCGGAGACACTGGAGTATAAAAAAGATGACATTATTCTCAAGAGGGAATTATACCTGGCAGCACCGGAAACCTTCTATTCGGTGATTGAAAAAATGGATGATAAGGTCAATACCATCGCGCTGTTTTCTCATAATAACGGGATCACTGAATTTGCCAATTCGCTGGGGGTAGCCCGGATCGACAATATGCCTACCTGCAGTGTTTTTGCATTTACTATCGATGCAGATTCCTGGTCCGGTTTCCGCAAAGCCAAAAAAGAATTTCTGTTTTTCGATTATCCAAAGAAAGTGGAATGAAAAGAAAACGGTGAGCAGAAATAACCTGCTCACCGCTCACTGCTCACCGCTTACTGTTTGTATATCTACTTGAGACTGTACTTATATTTATATCTTTCATACAACTGCTTTTGCTTATCGTTCAGATCAAGCGTTCTGCCCTGTATAAATGCCTGGGTGATATTGTTGGTTCTCATATCCAGTATGTCACCCGTGCTGATCACGATATTTGCATCTTTACCTACTTCAATAGACCCGGTTACATTATCTATTCCAAGGATCTTAGCGGTGTTCAGCGTGATCGCTGAAAGTGCTTCTTCTTTTGTCAATCCATACGCAGCAGCAGTGCCAGCATTGTAAGGAAGATTCCGGTAACGGGTATTGGCATCATCGTCGTTCAGTGCAAATAATACACCGGCTTTCTGGAGGATGGCAGGAGTACGATAAGGCTGGTCCACCAGGTCATCAGCAAGTGTGGGGAGCTCAAGCAGCTGATTCAGGATCACGGGAATATTATTCTTTTTCAAAAGATCCGCAACCTGGTAGCTTTCATTACCGCCAACGATCACCACATCCAGGCCAAGTTCATTTTTAATATCGATGGCCATCAATATCTGCCTGACGATATCGCAATGAATGAAAAGTTTTTGCTTTTTATCAAATAGGCCTTTCAACGCTTCAAACTTCAGGTTGGTTTCTTTTTTGTCGGCAGCCAGATTATATTCTTTGGCTTCTTTCATAAAGGCCTTGAAATTCTCGATCTCTTCAAGTCCGGGTTTGATAGGGTCCGTTGTTGGTGCAGGTGCTCCTGTGAAAGCAGCGAACCTGTTTGGCCTGTTGATCAGGGCAGGCATGTTATAATGTATGCCATTGTCCATTTTATATGCAGCATCTTCCCAGTTCCACGCATCCAATTGTACCACACTTGAACTTCCTGAAATGGTTCCGCCTTCGGGAGCCACGGAGGCCAGCAGGATACCAACATTTCGCAGTGGATTGATCAGCTTGGAATCTGTATTATAGGCCACTATCGATCTTACTGACGGATTGTATACTCCTAATTCCTCTACATCTGAGGAAGCCCTTACAGTGCGGATCTCTACAAGGCCCAGGTCAGTGTTTGGAAGAATAAGTCCAGGATACACATGTTTTCCGGCTGCATCGAAAACTTTCACATCATCTGCCGGGATAGCGATATTGGTTCCAACTTTGGTGATCTTGCCGTCTCTGACTTCAATAGTTGTGTTCTCAAGCACCTGGCCATTGCCAACGTGTACGGTGCCGTTTTTGATGAATAATAATCCTTTATATTCTTTGGCAGGGTACACAGTTTCCTGTGCCATGGCTGTTGCCAGTATTGCCATTGATAAGATCAGGTTGAATATTTTTTTCATTGTTGAAATCGTTTAGTCGTTGTTAATGTTATAATCCTCTACTTCAAGCAGGCCACGCTGGTGCTCATGATCTTCACAATGCAGGATCACGGTAGGAGTAGGCCTTGCAGGACCAACTGGCCCGCCTTCTCTTTTTTCAGCCAGCATTTTCTGGATCAGCCTGTTCCTTTCTGTAAGGATCTTTTTCTGTGCTTCTGCATCTTTTTCCCTGTCGAAATAAACGGTTCCGTCAACAATGGTTTTTTCAGCTTTCGCATATATGCTCAATGGGTTGTCGCTCCAAAGAACCAGGTCGGCATCTTTACCAACTTTGATGCTTCCCACTTTATCATCCACTCTCAGCATTTTAGCCGGATTGATGGTGACCATGCGAAGCGCTTCTTCTTCCGTCATGCCGCCATATTTGATGGTTTTTGCAGCTTCCTGGTTCAGCCTTCTTGCCATTTCCGCATCGTCTGAATTGATGGCTACATTCAGACCTACCTTACTCATGATAGCGGCATTATAAGGGATGGCATCCTGCACTTCCACTTTGTATGCCCACCAGTCAGAGAAAGTAGAAGCGTTTGCACCATGCAGTTTCATCTTGTCGGCCACTTTGTAACCTTCCAGTATGTGAGTGAGTGTATTGATCTTATATCCCATCTTGTCTGCCACTTTCATGGCTGCATTGATCTCACTTTGGATATAGGAGTGCATGGTGATGTGGCGCTTATTGTTCAGGATCTCCACGAGCGCATCAAGTTCAAGGTCCCGTCTTACCACCATCGGGGTTGCGCCCTTCTTCTTATTGTTCTCTTCTGCTGCTTTCAGTTGTTTTTCATATTCCTTAGCCCTGGTGAAAGCATCCACCATGATCTGTTCAACTCCCATTCTGGTATCGGGGAACCTGGTGTTGGCGGTTGAGCTGCTGCGTTTAACGTTTTCACCCAATGCAAATTTGATGAATCCGGGTGCACCCTGGAATTTCAGTTCTTCATCACTCACTCCCCAACGGAGTTTGATCAGTTGAGTTTGACCACCAATGGTATTGGCCGAGCCATGAAGTATATGTGATGTGGTTACACCGCCACTGAGCTGCCTGTAGATATTGATATCATCCGGATTCAGGTTGTCAGCGATCCTTACTTCCGAAGTAACGGACTCTGCTCCTTCGTTGATGGAGAAAGCTGCAATATGTGAGTGTTCATCTATTATACCCGGTGTGAGATGCTTACCTGTACCATCGATCACACGGGCAGATGCATCATTTATTCCTTTGCCTACCTGTGCGATCTTGCCATTTTTCACCAATACATCAGTGTTTTCCATTTTACCTGCTTCATCGCTGGTCCAAACGGTTGCATTTTTGATCAGGATGTTCTCGGCTTTAGGAACTTCTTCGTTGCCATAAGGCTGAAAAGGATAAGTGACCTTGCCCAGTTTTGGTGCATCTTTCTTTTTTACGCTGTCTGTGGGTGAATTTGCTGGTTTTGTCAGGGAAGCCGTCCAGGTGAGTTTGGTTCCTGCAGAATCTTCTCCATAACCTGTCCAGTTATTACCATTGCTGATACCGCTCAGCCTGATGGTGTTCCTTGATTTTTTTTCGGGTGTGAAGTTCAGCTTGACCTGTTTGCCATCGATACTGAATTTTGCATTCACCGTATCTTTGCCAATGATGCTTGCCGAACTTGGGGATTTTACGTCCAGATTATAAACCGTGGTGCCTTTGGGTCCATTCACTGAGAGTTCATAGCTGCCTTTTACCTCTGTCCATGCTTCTTCTTTCACTCCATATTTTTCACCTTGTACCCAGTTCTGGAGGATAACAGTTTTTTCGGCAAAAATGGGCCCCGAACTGATGATGAAATTGGCAAGCTTACCGGCATCCAGTGAGCCCACTTTATCAGCAATGCCGATCATGGAAGCTGGCGTAGTAGTGAGTGCTTCAAGAGCTTTTGTTTCAGTGAGTCCATACTCGATCGCTTTTCTCAGGTTAGTGAGAAATGTTTTACTATCTCTCAATTCTGAAGCGGTAAGACTAAACGGAATTCCTGCTTTTTCCAGTGCAGCCGGGTTGGAGGGTGCCAGTTCCCAATGTTTCATGTTGGATAATGAAACGAATCTTGCGTCATTGGGATCTTCTACGTCCATGGCCTGGGGATAGTTCAGGGACAGAATGAATCCTGCTTTGGTGGCGGCCACTTCTTTAATGCGTTGATATTCATTGCCGCTACCTTTTATGATGTACTGGATCCCGAATTCATCTCCTATGCGGTCTGCACTGATAGCAGCCCACTTATCGGAGGTTTCGAAGATCTGCGGCAGCTGCTGGTCATCGTTGAATGCCTGCAGTGTAAGGTTGACTTCTTTTTTATCAGTTGATGTTTTATACCATTTCGCGTCGAGGAAGGTCTGGCGAAGCAGGGCCACACTTCCCATCTGTGAAGTAGGGTATGTAGATGTAGAAGAACCTTTGCTGAAAGAATAATGCAGGGAAGCTTTTTCTTTCAGGGTCACTTCGTTTTCTTCCTTGTCGGCCAGTGTCACTACCGCTCCTGTACCCCGTACGATTCCATCTTTCACATGTGTGAGCACCGTGCCGAAACCTGCGTCCCTCAAGGCTTTGGCCTTGTTATCGTCTACTGTGAATACATTCACTGCATTCACATCTGCCCTGATCGCCTGGTTCCAGCCGAATGGGCCTTTTTGCGGGGCCTGTGGTGGAGGTGGCGTGCCAAAACCGAATCGTGCAGGAGGCGGAGGAGTAGGCGTTCCATAGTCAGAATAGATGTCGATGAAAGAAGGATAAATGAATTTACCCTGGCAATCGATCACTCTCGCCTCTTTAGGGATGCTGATATTATTACCAACGGCGGTGATCTTGCCACCTGTAACTACCATGACCGCATTTTTCAATGTGGTTCGGGCATCTTTTACAATGGTTGCGTTGGTGAATGCTACTGTGCCGTTACGCGGATCGGCCACGCCGTTAACCGGGAAACCTGTCTGGGCATGGCTTTTGTGTATAGCCAGTACAAACAGCAAGTACATAAGGGATCTTCTCATGTTGCAGAAATATTTGGTTTTTGATTAAAGAATTGAGAAACGGGGTGTTATGAGGTCGGCGGTGTGTAAATTAAGGCTAATCGGAAAAAAAAGTTGATTGATTAACGTGTTCATTTTCAAATTGTAAACGGTCCAATCGGCTCAAATTCAGTCTGAATGCCGCTTTTCAGCTTTTAATATCAAATATTTTAGTTTATTTTTACGTCCCCTCTATCCCTGAAAGTGCTTACATCTTAATCCTTCTCCTCTAAAAAATCGTCTATCCAACTTGACTATTGAAATTGTTTTGCCAAAACAGTCAATAACTAATTACCAATGGATGCTATTTTTTTACGTAACCTGTGCAGGCTTGTCACTGTTTTTTCTTTAGTTGTTTGCACTAATACCCAGGTGTTTGCGCAAATGGATGGCGTGTGGGACCCGATAGACAGTGCATGGAAGGGGACGGGTGCGAATACCTGGACCTTGAAAGGCAGAACTGGTATTGTAACCGATTCGGGCCGGTACTATCTTACGGATAATTACGTCAATGACAAGATCAAGGGCTACCTCGAATATCTTCCTAGCGGGTACAACCCTAATTCAAATACAAAATATCCTGTCATTATATATTTCCCTGGGTGTGGAGAGATCCACAACGGGATGATGTATTTGCATGGGCCGGGTGGAGATCCGAATTATCACTATGGAATAGGTAGATTTTTTGCGCAAGGCGATCCTCCGCCAAAGGATACAAGGATCAACGTGGGTGGTAACAATCAAAAACTGAATGGTGACAGTTGGTGGGCGGAAACCATTTCCGAATACAGCACATACCTTACAGCGGGAACCAGCACGACATATAATTTCCCGGCAGCAGTGATTTCCGGCACAACGAGGCCCGCATTGTATCGCAGTGGGAGAAGCGGATCATCTTTTTCATATAACATGGCCATGCCCAACGGTACTTACAGGCTTCGACTACATTTTGCGGAGTTGGAACTTACCAGCGCCGGAAATACTTTTACGGTGAATGCTGAGGGAACCAATGTGCTCTCAAATTTTGACATATATGCTACTGCCGGTGCCAATACCGCTTATATTTTTGATGGCAACGTGACCGTCAGTGGTGGCGTTTTCAATCTCAGCTTTTCCGCAACAGGCGGAGATGTTGCAAAAGTTTCAGCCATTGAGATCACACCTGTCAATGCTACGCCCAAAGGCTCTGGATTCCCTTCTGTACCAACCCAACTGCGTGACCATGGCAACTATTTTTCGAATATCCCGCTGAAAACGATTGGCCAGAATTATGTGAACGGAGGACCCAAACAAGGGGTGATTGTGCTGTGCATGATGCAGTCAGGACTTCCCACTGTTTGTAATGGAGCCTCTTCCGTGATTGACGATAATGATGTGCAGGCAGCGATCGACCTGGCCTTTAGAAAATATAAGGTAGATCCCACACGGGTTTATTTAACGGGTATGAGTGCTGGTGGTGGTGTGGCTTATACCTACCCCGGAGGTTCTTTAGACAGGGCAAGAACAATGGCTGCCGTTGCACCGATAGCAGCAGTGAATACGATTTTGCAGAATATGACTGCAGGGTCAAATATAATTAATGGTGGTACGGCCGTATTGGCGGTTTCAAACTATAACGACTTTAATACCAATGGTTCAGGAGCCAATGCTTATGATAATAATGTCCAGGCGATGAATACGTTGAACTCTTTTACGCCAATTGTACCCAAGCAGGTAACCTTTTACACTTTCACCAACGACTGGCAGGAATATGATCCAGCTAGGGGTGATAATCCTGCTGATTATCCCAAGCGACATCATGATGGCTGGGAGAGGGCATATCGCTGGGAAAATCCCTGGTGGGATAACAGGCCAGCAGTTTTTGTAGATACGCCTGCTTCCGGAACTCCGGAAAAATACACGTTGTATGAATGGTTTCTGCTGAACCAAAACCTGGCTTCGCCTTTACCGGTTCTATTGAAAACTTTTACAGCTACGAGAATTAACAATACGGTGGAGCTCGACTGGACAACATCTACCGAAATCAATAGCAGCTATTTCACACTGGAACGTTCAGTTGATGGAATGAATTTCAACGAGTTAACTAAGGTGGATGCCGCCGGGAACTCTGTGACCGAGAAAAAATATAATTGGGTTGACCGGAATCTGCCTGGCAGCGGGTATGTGTATTACAGGCTGAGCCAGACAGATAAAGATGGTAAGAAGCAGATATTCGGGATCAGGAAAGTATTCATAGGTAACAACGGCTTTGAACTTAAAGTATTCCCAACACTTACTACAGGTACGCTTAACATTGAAGTTCAGGGAGTTACGAGCGACGCAATGACGATCAGAGTAGTCGATCTATCCGGTAAACTGTTGATGCAGCAAACGATTGCGCCGCGCCAGACCCGGTTGACGATGAACGTAAATCAACTGGCACGCGGCATGTACATCCTGCAGGCAGATAACAACGTATACAGGTATACCACCAAGTTCATCAAACAATAGATTATTCGAGAGGTTATGGATCCCCCATTCATTCATTTGAGTGGGGGATTTTTATTTTCAATGGTTAAACATTGAATGTAATCTGCCCCAAAAAATGTGAATAACCTCATAACTCGCTGTGTTTCAATCAGCGAATAATTTTTTTATTCACATATCAACATATCTTAAAAAACACCAACTTTGCGAACAACACTGGCATATATTTTGGTGTTTACTGCATGATTTTTAACATGATTTTGTGCAGTTTTGCTTACGCTTAGCTTCTGAAATCATTTCGACTCCTTACCCTAGGTATTTGTGTGTTTATTTCTTTAAAATCGAAATGATCTGATGAGAAAATTTGGCTCTGTTTACAACAGCCTGGTTAAG
>DATGXN010000390.1:0-4625 GCA_035298945.1 Chitinophagaceae bacterium
GGAGACACGGAGAAAGTACTCCGTGTCTCAGCGTCCCCCTCCGTGTCTCCGCGTCCCTCTCCGCGTCTCCGCGTCCCCCTCTGTGTCTCCGCGTCCCCTCTGTGTCTCCGCGTCCCCCTCTGTGTCTCCGCGTCCCCTCCGTGTCTCCGCGTCCTTAAAACGTACTGAACCTGATACCCGCCATCCATGGGTATTGTTCTACGCCGTATTTATGCAGGGGATTGATGGAATATGATCCGTAGAATTTAACAGGACCCAGACCTAGTTCTGCTACCCAGGCCGCTTTCCAGCGATCCAGGTTGAAATCTGTTTTTTGCTTTTGCTTTCCTCTTTCGTCGCTGATCTGCTTCTGCCTTGCACTATACAATAATCCGCCGCTGACGCCGATGCTGAGTTGCAGACCGCCATTTCTGCTATCGGGATTTGTGCAGAAATTCAACATGAGGGGTGCTGTAAAATAATCCGCAGCGATCTTGTTTTTTGAAAACAATACATCGTCACGTTTTACATACACTGTTCCACCATCTACATAAGTAAGGGGCGTTTTATAATAATAGTTGGTGTTTTCAATACCGAAGCCGTATTTCAGGTTGATCACATGCTTATGCAGATTGAGTTTCTGCATGAAAAACCAAAGATTGAAGTTGGATATCCCCAGGCCTTTAATGGAAAAATCTCCTGAATTGAGCGGTGTTCCATTGGGATTTTGAAGAAAGGCCTGCGCTTCCGCTCCACCATAGTCTGTTTTGTCTGAAAATCCTGAATAACCTATATCAAAGATCAGCCAGTTTGTTGTGACATTGCTTTTCCGGTAATAATTCTTGTTGTAATTATAACCTTTGTCTTTGTAGACGTCGTATTCAGATTTCTCACCACCTTTTTTGATGATGATGATGCTGCCTACACGGATGGTGTCCACTTCCTGTGCTGTCTTCGTTGAGTCTTCTTGGGCAAATCCTGCCTGGAAACATGCTCCCATGAGCATGATCATTAATGCTTTTTTCATACATCCTGTTTTTAAATAACTGTTGTTAACGTGGTCTTCCTATTTCAAAGTTTGCAACTTTCACCAACGGCTTGTCAAGATCCGGGTTGGTTACTTTATTGTAGATCCTGTTTGCTTTTCTTACAATGCCTCTCAGTCCTTTGCGCTGCCGGCCCTCTTCCTGCAGGGGTTCCATTTCATCTTCATGGCCATTGCCATTCAAAGCGTCGGTGGCATAATTCGTTTTCACATTCAATGCTACTGCAGGCTGAACAAAAGGTGTCAATGATTCCTCCGCCTTTTTGGCCTGGAGATCTTCCGTACTGATCCGGGTTTCATTTTTCTCCAGGGCAGCGATCTGCTGTGTATTGCTCCCGGCACTCTCGTTCACGGCAGGCTGTTGCTGTGGAACCGCCGGCGCATGTTTTGTCTCAGTATGCCTGGTTATCGTTCCTGAACTTTTTGCTGTTACAGCTACACTGTTATTTGTCGTTTGTGCCTCGCCGGTAGTTATCTCTGTTTTCTCCTGGATAGCTGCACTGTTAGTGTCGCCTTGATCGACGGAGGCTGTGTTTTTACTGCTGTCATCTTTCCTTGGATCTGCAGTACCGCCGGCTTGTGCAATAGGCTGCTCAATATTTTTTACCATCTCATCTTCATTGCCGTTGATCCACAACAAACCCGCGATCAGGATCACCGCAGCAGCTGCCGCATAACTTATCCAGCGGATGGAAATGATGGTGGCAGGTTTCTTTTCAGTACGGTACAGTGAATTCTTGTCCGGGAAGATGATCTGTTCTTCGGGGAGCCTGGTTTTTTTCAGCCATTCAAAATTGGCTGCGGCTTCGGGATGTGATTGGTTATAGATCTCAAGGGCTTTCCTTTCATCCTGGCCGATCTCATTATCGATCATCAGAACCTGGTATTCTTCAAAGTTATTTTCGTTGATCAGGCCCCGCTCTTCGTACCGGTAAAGTTCTTCCAGGCCATCCATCTTCACTTCTTCCATATCGAGCTTGGTACCCATGAACATCTGTAATTCCGCATTCAGACCTGGATTCTTTTCAATGAAAGCATCCACCTCTGCTTTTTCTGCAGTGGTCAACTCATTGTCGACATACAGCAGGAAATATTCCTCGTAATTGTCCTTATTTATGGGTTGACGTTTCATGATCAGATTACATTTTCTGGTTTGACTAAATAATTCTTCAGCTGGATCCTCGCACGGTGGAGGTAAACCTTCACCTGGCTTTCGCTCAGTCCCATGATCTTGCCGATCTCCTCATAGCTATATCCTTCATAGTCTTTCAACATCACCAATGACCTTTGTGTTTCGTTCAAACGGCTCAGCGCCTCGTTCAGTACTTTTTTCAGGTTGTTCTGTTGGTGGTCAGTCACTTTTTCCTGTTCTCCAAATTCCTCTTTCAGGCTGATCCGTTTCGCTTTCCTGATGTGGTCGATCATCTGGTTGTGGGCTACTGTAAAAAGATAGGCCTTTGCCGTAGCGGGATCGACATTCTCCCTGTTCCTCCACATTTTTTCGAAGGCAGACTGCACCACATCCCGGGAGTCGTCTTCGTGCCTGAGGTTTTTCAGGATGAACCGATACACATTGTCCGCGTACCGGGTAACACACTCATTGTATTCTCTTTCAGTCATTGGTTTGTTCTGGTCTAAAATTACTCTTCTGTCGTTTCTTATGCTAGTAATACGAGGACGAATGGGAAAAGTTACACGTGGGTGGATTTTTTTAAAGAGGCTTAGAGGCGTAGTGGCATAGAGGCATAGAATTTATCTCTTTACCTCTACGCCACTACGCCATTACGCCTATTTCTTTTGTCTTTTTTGGGTATTAGCCCATCGGGCACAAAAAAACCGGGTCGCCCCGGGTGGGGGCAGGTTGCAGGTGGCAGGTTCCAGGTTGCAGAACTGGCTGCCCGGGCATAAAAAAACCGGGTCGCCCCGGTCATACATTTTTCACATTCCGCACATTTTCATTCATCACATTCACCACATTCTCCACATTCATCACATTCTTATCAGGTGTCTCGTGACTGCTTCCAGGATCGGTAATCCCGTTTTGATCATCTTTTCGTTCGGTGAAATCTCCTTTTCACGGCAAACTTCGCCGTTTACCTGGGCCTGTTTCACCTTAACGCCATAAAATCCTGCCAAAGCCAATGCTAAAGTTCCTACGATCATCCATTTACCCAATCTGGTTCTCATAACAGTCTATTTGATATATAGGACGAAGTTATTTTGGAAATGTTACACTTCAGGTTAATGAATATTAAAAATAGTTAAGAAATTTACCCCCTTAACCTTAAATCTATGAACGAGCAACTGGTAGAGAGACTGGCGCAGGAACTGGAAGAGATCAGGCAGAACGGTCTTTTTAAGACCGAAAGGGTGATCGAAAGTCCGCAGGGGGCGGTGATACGGGTAGGCGGTAAGCAGGTGATCAACCTTTGCGCGAACAACTACCTGGGCCTTAGCTCACATCCTAAAGTGATCTCTGCGGCAAAAAAATATATCGATCACCGCGGTTATGGCCTGAGCAGTGTGCGGTTTATTTGCGGTACGCAGGATATCCATAAAGAACTGGAAGCCAAGATCTCCAAATTCCTCGGAACAGAGGATACCATCCTATATGCCGCTGCTTTTGACGCCAATGGCGGTGTTTTTGAACCGCTTTTCAATGAGCAGGACGCTATCATATCTGATGAACTGAACCATGCTTCTATCATAGACGGGGTCAGGCTTTGCAAGGCCCAGCGTTTCAGGTATCTGCATAATAACATGGCCGACCTGGAAGTTAAACTCCAGGAAGCCGCCGGCGCCAGGAACAGGATCATTGTCACCGATGGTTCTTTCAGTATGGACGGCACCATAGCCCAGCTGGACAAGATCTGCGAACTGGCAGATAAATATGGCGCAGCGGTAATGATCGACGAATGCCATTCTTCCGGATTCTTAGGAAAAACCGGCCGGGGTACCCACGAATATCGCGGGGTAATGGGCAGGATCGATATTATAACCGGTACACTTGGAAAGGCCCTTGGAGGTGCATCTGGTGGATTCACCAGCGGCAGGAAAGAAGTGATTGAGATGTTAAGACAGAGAAGCCGGCCCTACCTGTTCTCCAATACACTGGCACCAAGCATCGTGGGCGCTTCCATAGCCGTGCTGGATATGTTGAGCGAAACAACTGAACTAAGAGATAAACTGGAATTCAATACAAAGTATTTCAGGCAGAAAATGACAGATGCCGGCTTTGATATTAAACCAGGTGATCATCCAATTGTTCCTATCATGCTATATGATGCCGTTCTGGCCCAGAAAATGGCCGCCAGATTATTGGAAGAAGGGATCTATGTGATCGGATTTTTCTTCCCGGTGGTGCCTAAAGACAAAGCCAGGATCAGGGTCCAACTCAGTGCGGCACACGATGTTTCGCACCTGGATAAAGCCATTGCTGCATTTGTCAAAGTGGGTACGGAATTGGGTGTATTAAAATCAGTCACAGCATGATCAGAATAACAGCAGTATTAATCTCGACCCTTGTTTTTTTCTCTTGTACCATCAATAATGTTAAGCATGCCGACGATCTGAAAAAGTATTTCGATGAGTTCAATGTAGA
>DATGXN010000391.1:0-12445 GCA_035298945.1 Chitinophagaceae bacterium
CCGCCATGAGCTTGGAGAAGATCTCGTTGGCCGATATTACCGAAACCCTGACCAGCGAACCTTTCTTGATCATCCGTTCCACCACAATATGTTTTTCAACCAGGGCTTTATGTGCTACTCCCAGCACACTATCCTGCTGCAGGGATAAATGCTGAGTACCTGTACCTGCAGTGCTGAAGTTGATGCCTTTGAGGCGGGGGTTATCTTCCCAATCCTTATCCCATCCTTTCAGTTCAATGAACTGATCGATCAGTTTTTTACCTGAATTGCTGTCTACACCAGAGAGTAGAACAGTTCTGATAATGGTTTTTGATTTCAGGATCTCCAGGATATTATCACCGGCAAATAATGAACCTCCCGAATTACCGCCAAAATCAAATCCGAACTGGCTGGCCAGTCCACTCAAACTCCCCAGCCCTGATTGTTTTTCTTCTAAAATAAATGTACAGCTGGCTTCATATTTAGGTTTCTGAATAAAATAATATAAGATGCCTGCACTGACGGTGACAGAAATGATCAGCACCATGGTCAACCATTTGCGCCTGAGGTATGTTGTATACGATAACAGGCTGTCAAAAAGTTCAGTTAAGGAATAACTATCCTCGCGTTTGTCTTCCATTCTCCATTGGTTGGATTAATAATTGGTCTCTCGAAAAAACAGAGCTTCGCCACCTCACTCCCATCTCTTATTTTGAAAGCGGTTCCGGAAGCGTTACAGTTCCGGGCTCTTGTTTAAATTTTTAACGGCTTTAATTGGTCAACAAAGCCACCGCTGTGACCAGCGCCGTTACAGCTGACACCAGGATGCCAGCTTTGCCTGCATCGAACGTTCCGTCCCGCTTTGGTTTTTGCGGCACGAAAATGCTCGACCCAGGATATATTTTTGGATAAGATGGGAAGATGCCCAATGTTCTTTTGATCTTGGCAGCACCGCCATTTGCATAAATGACAAATGCCTTGCTGGATTTTCCCATCTGTGTTGCTCCTCCCGCATCCGAGAGGTAGTCCTTCATATTTTTGCCTTTTTCATACATGATATCCACCGGCTTGTACACTTCGCCATAGATACTTACCGTATTGTTGATGCGTGGGATATACAACTCATCTCCTTCTTCCAGGGTAATATCATCTTCTGTTTGTGGATGGCTGAGAATATAAGCCAGGTCGATGGCCACGATCCTGGTGGCTCTCTGAATGCTGCTGTCACTCTTTTTTGTGGTATCCTTCTCCAGTGATTTCAACAAGCGTAATACCTCGGTGGTATCCACAACGCCTTTTCTCTGCCTGATCAGCTTGGCACCCTTCACGTTGGCCGTATATAATAATCCACCGGAACGTTGTATGAGTGAGCTCAGTCTTTCTTCCCGGCTCTGTAAAGTGTACACCGCAGGCATCAACACTTCACCACTGATCTTTACACTGATCTGTTTTTTGTAAAAAGGATCTTCCTTGATGGTGATGATATCGAAAGGCCTCAACTGGAAATCCGCTGAGTTGTTGGCCAGGTCTTTATTTTCGTCAATATTGATCAGTTCAACAATCTTACTGCCCGCCGTAGTTACATCCACATCTTTTTTGCGGCGAGAGATCTCAATGCCTTTGGCCGTAGCATTTTCAGCATAACCTCCTGCTTTCAGGATAAGTGATTTGAGGGAAAGAGAGTCTTCGTAGCGGAAAACACCGGGATTCCGGACGGCACCGTTGATGGTCACCGTAATGGTATCTTTTAAATCAAAAATGGATGCTACGTGAATGCTGTCGTCCTTCACCAATGTAATTCCTGCCTCACGGCCAGACAGTATGGGTTCCAGTTTGACGGATAAATATTCCTTGGTGAGGTCGGCACGGGTTCGAACCAGGATTGCCCGGCCGCCATAAACATCTTCCTTAACACCCTGTGCTTTATCCACCAGGTTTTTTAACGTCATGCCGTTATCCAGGGCATAGGATCCCGGCTTCAGCACTGCTCCATTGATGACCACCCTGTTTTCATAACGATTGATCACAGAGTCGATAAAATATTCATCGCCATTACGTGGAACAAAAGAGTTGAGAGAATCGCCCACCACGTCAATTACACTTCTGCCGATATTCGTATACCTGTTTCCCGTAACTCTGCCCTGAAATGCTTTGCTTCTGAATCCGCCTGCGAATTCAATCGCATCGCCCAAACTTTCTGTCTTCTTTAATTCAAATATCCCGGGCCGGTTCAACTCGCCATTCAATGTTACCAGTAAACGTGCAAATGGCACCCGGATCACATCATTGTCTTCCAATCTCAAATTCCCGGTTTGATCTCCCTTGACGAGGAAATCGTAAAGATCAGCGGTGGCCACCACTTTACTGTTTCGGACAAGTTCAATATGCCGGAAAGAACCATTTTCAGCAGGACCTCCACTGACATATAAAGCATTGAAAAGAGTAGCAAGAGAAGGCAGTGTATAAGTACCCGGACGATTGATCGCGCCGATCAGCGTCACCCTGATGCTTCGGATATTTCCTAGTGAAAGTTGGAGTTTGGTTTGCCCGCTTTTTAAACCGGGATAATACTTTGCAAGTTTTGATTTGAACAGTGATGTAGCGGCTTCAATGGTGAGATCATTCACCGGTATCACACCGGCATACCGAAGATTTACTGTGCCTTCAGGACTCACCTTCAGGTTCTGCTGCGACATGTTCATGCCATACACATGCAGGATCAATTCATCATCCGGACCAATGATGTAGTTTTTAGGTGTGGGCATCCGCAGATCCGGCTCGAAACTAAGTTGGGTATTGCTGAACATCTCCAAGCCAAAAAGTTTTGGCTTGGAAGGAAGAAGGTTCAGCGTGTCGTATGCTTTTTGTTTTTGTAAAGCAGTTCGCCTGACAGAACTGGTAGTTTTAACATCCTGTCCTGCTTCTGAAACAACAGGTTGCAATTGCTGAATGCGAAGTTTCAATTCGCTCAGTTCAGCTGTTGGCAAACCTCGCCTGATCAAGTCTTCTTCAATCTGTTCAGGACTCAGTCCTCTTGCATTGGCCTGGTTCAGGAGTTGCTGTAACTGGGTGTCGGTGATCTGCGAGGCCTTGACCCTACTAAGATCTGAGGGTACCTGCGCATTCGCAATTGTAATAGAAAAACAGATTACAAAAGTAAACAGGATGCGGAAAAAAATCATTCGTCTTCAGATTAGCAATATAGGACCCGCACTTCTCGAAAGACGTTGCATTGCTCGCTCGTTTTCTCAGTCGGATACCTAAGATTTGGTTTCAGTTTTCTCTAACGGCGGCAAATATAATTGAGAAAGCAACTCATATTTCAGAAAAACTAATCTGAAAACTCATTTTTTTTCCACAGTATTTATTGACATGTCATATATGCAATAATTTTACAAGTATTTGTTTATTGTATAAGCTTTATTATCAAAACAAATTAATTAATATCCGGGCGAGCGTCTGTAGTGCCGTACCAGTCTACGTTTCGGCTTGCATACATGGCAATACTCAGGATCAGGAACAATCCAATACTGCCGACCAGCAATGCAGTATCTTCTAAACGCACAAGAACAAAAATGAACCCATAGAGCATCGTTAACACCGCAGAAAAAATACTTGCAGCACGCCAATTTCCAAAATGCGCTTTCACATACAACGTTATCAAAAGGATGGTGGCCACTGCAGCGATCACATAAGCAATATCAAAAAATATGAACTCACTGATCGAAAGCAATAACGTGTAGAAGATCACCAGCGCCAGGCCGATCAAAATATATTGCACAGGATGCACAGGTTTTTTCTGCATGATCTCCACAATAAAGAACAATGAAAAAGTCAAACCGATCACCAGGATCGCGTATTTGACTGCTCTCTCCGTTTTAGCATACTGATCAGCGGGCTGCACCATGGTCACACCAAATGCCAGCGCTTCCGGATCGAATTTTGCTTTATTCAATACTGTACCGAATGGAAGATTGGCTTTATTGAATACCCATTTCGCAGAGAAGCCTGAATCGCTGACTGATCTTTCAGCAGGCAGACTATTCCCGTCAAAAGATGGCGCGGGCCATGTGGATTGCAGTGCGAAAGAACTGTTCCCCGCCAGCGGGATAAAATGAAGTTTCTCACTTCCTTTTAATTTCAAACTGGTGCTGAACGAAATTGTTTTTCCAATATCAGCAGTGCTGAGATCAACCGGGGCCGACAAACCCGTTGAATCAATTTCAGTACCTGGCAAACCGGGTGTCATTTCAATGTCCTTGTCGCCAATTTTTATAAGGATCCTTTCTTCTATGCCTTTGAAATCAGTCAGACCCAGACAGATCCTGGCATCGGCCCACTGGACTTGCTGCGGATCAATGTTCTCGGGTATCCGTATGATGATATTGCCCTGGCCCTTGATATCGGTACGATACAATAACACTTTATAGATGGAACGTTGCCTCACCTGGTGTTCCAACTGCCCACTCATCTGCAGGTTCTCAGGCAGTATCCAGAATTTATCTGTATACAATACCGGTTTGCCCTGCGCATCATTCGCCGTGTACTTATAGGGTATATATAAGAATGGGCCTGACACTGTTTGACTGGAAGCCCATTTAGAACTGACCTCCTCAGCCACTTGTTTTTGCCTTTGTTCCCTTTCACTCACCAGGTTCATGATGAATAAAGTAGGGATCATCATCAACAGGATCAGTACGCCGGTGATAATACCTTTGATCAGTGTTTTGGATGATTGCGAACCAGTTCTTAAAATTAATTCCGTTTCCATTTGTGCATTTTTTTGAATGATAAATTGATTTATAAAGTGCTTTGTATTTCAAAGTGTAAGTGCAAAAAAAATATTATTCCAGTGACCTGATCATTTTTTCCAAAGCATCCAGGTGCAATTTGAAAGCCTTCTCTCCTGCTTTGGTGACTGAATAAGTTGTATTTGTTTTACGTCCTATAAATCCTTTTTGAACTTTGATATAATTATTTTCTTCCAATGTTTTGAGGTGGCTGGCCAGGTTACCGTCGGTGACCTTGATCAGTTCTTTCAGCTCATTGAAATTGATCTCATCGTTTACCATCAATGCACTCATGATCCCCAACCTGATGCGGCTGTCAAATATTTTATTCAAATGTTCAATTGGGTTGATCACAGGGCCCTCCTTTCATATTTCCACCACATGGCCACTCCATAAACGATATGAAGAATTCCAAATCCAAATGCCCAGAAATATAAACCCGAACCCACGAACCAAAGACCGATGAT
Source organism: Chitinophagaceae bacterium (assembly GCA_035298945.1). GTDB lineage: Bacteria > Bacteroidota > Bacteroidia > Chitinophagales > Chitinophagaceae > Pollutibacter. Next base: position 5,237 of record DATGXN010000391.1, read on the forward strand.
GCCCGTGATCAATTGGGCAAAGCCCAGGTATCTTACTTCACCTAAAGTGTATTTGCTTCCGTTGACGAGGGCAAGGCCATAAAATATCAGTGAAGCAGCGGGGATCAGATCATATTGTTTGAGGTCCATCATCCGCCAGATCAGGAATCCACCGGCGATCATGGGAATGATGGTATTCCATAAAAGTCTTTTCGCCACCGTACCCCAGATGGCCACCCCATCTTTCCTGCTTTTCACCAGGGTTAATCCCACTGCACTGGTAAATGCTACAACAAATACAATGGCAGCTATGGTGATCAAATCAGATTTTAAGCAAGAAGGACAGCTTTCGGCAGAGGAATAATTATTATAGTAGGCTGTTATTTTCTGGTTGGCAAACCATGCACCGGCTATGGCACAGATCCCTGCAGCAATTCCGCTAAACCCGCTTAAACTGATAAACCTGCTGCTGCGATCCATGATCTTGCGGATATCCTGCAACGCTTCAAGGTTCTGTTGACTTGTTGACATTTAAAGCACTTTGAATTACAAAGTAAACATAAGAATTCGGTATTTCAAAACCTATTTATGAAAATCCTCTCTCGCCTTCCGCCTCTCACCTCTCGCCTCTCGTCCCTCGCCTCTCACCTCTCGCCTCCCAAATATTTCCCCATTTTGCTAAATTTTTTAGTAATTTACCTTACCTTTATAGATCCAAAGCAAGATGGAATTGTCCAAAGCAGATATTATCGCCAGGTTGAATCAGGAGATCCTCCCCCTGCAGGGCTATAAGCCTGCACTGCAGAAAAACAGGCCCGATCTGGGCCTGGGATTGATCGAGAAATCCTTCCCCAACCAGGTATTTCCACTGGCGGCCATACATGAGTTCTGTTGTAAAGAACAGGAAGATGAAGCGGCAACAGGAGGATTCATATCAGGGCTTTTATCCAACATTCTTGTTAATGGCGGCACTACACTATGGATCAGCTCATCGCCCATCGTTTTTCCGCCGGCATTGCAATACTTCGGCCTAAGGCCTGAACACTTCATTTTCATTTCCATGCAAAAAGAAAAAGATATTCAATGGGCCATGGAAGAAGCTTTGAAATGCGGAGGACTGACAGCGGTGATCGGCGAAATAAAAGAACTGAGTTTTACAGCATCCAGGAGATTTCAACTGGCGGTGGAGAATAGCAACGTAACAGGTTTCATTATTCGGCGTGCTCCCCGCCAATTGAATACCACCGCTTCGGTAACAAGATGGCAGATCAGATCATTGCCCAGCGAAACAGCAGATGAATTACCAGGAATAGGTTTTCCCCGATGGCAGGTGGATCTGCTCAAAGTAAGAAATGGCAAACCTGGTTCCTGGCAGATGGAATGGATCGGGGGAAAATTCAGGTTGATCAGAAACAGCGCAACCCTATTGCACCAACCACAAAAGAAAACGGGATGATATGTCGAAGAGATTTTTATCTATCTGGTTTGATCATCTCAAAACGGACTTTTACAGTATCCGCGAACCCGGATTAAAAACCATACCGTTTGTTCTGAGAGTGCCTTCGCATGGAAAAATGATCATAAGTGCTGCCAATATACTGGCAGAAAAAAATGGGATCAGCACCGGCATGGCTGTGGCCGATGCACGGGCCATTCTTCCGAAACTTGAAGTGCAGGACGATCAACCGGGACTGGAGGAAAAACTGATCAAACGGATCGCGGAATGGTGTATCCGCTTCTCTCCATTCGTATCCATGGATCTTCCGGATGGAATTCTTATGGATGTCAGTGGCTGTTCACATCTCTGGGGTGGTGATCTTCCATATATTAATGATATTTTAAAAAAGTTCAATGCCCGGGGTTATTCTGCAGGCATCGCCATGGCCGATACCGCAGGTGCAGCATGGGGACTGGCACGCTATAGCAGGGGTCCATATATTGCAGAGAAAGGTTTGCATGCCAATGCCCTACTCGATCTTCCGCCAGAAGCATTGAGGATCGAAACAGCGATCACAGAAAGATTGTACAAACTCGGACTAAGGCGGATCAGGGATTTCATCGCCATCCCCAGGGTATCTCTAAAAAGAAGATTTGGTGATGACCTGATCAAAAGGATCAACCAGGCCCTGGGTACTGAAGAAGAATTTTTAGAACCTGTTTTACCCATAGAACCTTTTGAAGAAAGGCTGCCCTGCCTGGAACCCATCCTCACCAGAACAGGCGTTGAAATAGGACTCCGAAGAACATTGGAAAATCTATGTTTCAAACTTAGCCAGGAAGAAAAAGGTTTGCGCAATGCCTGTTTCAAAGCATATCGTGCAGATGGAAAGATCTCGGAACTGAATATTTCCACCAGTCGTGCTTCACACCATGTTGAACATTTGTATCGTTTGTTTGAAGACAAGCTTTCTGAATTCAAAGTAGAGCCAGGAATTGAATTGTTTACTTTAACCACATCTGTGGTAGAAGATCTGCCATCTTTCCAGGAAAAGATCTGGGAGAGTTCCGGAGGTTTGAATGATATCAGGCTGGCTGAACTGATCGACAGGTTATTGGCCAGTAAAGGCCTGGGAAATATTCAACGGTTTCTGCCTGCTGAACATCATCTTCCTGAAAAATCAGTCAGGCCTGCTGTTTCGCTCACGGAAGAACCTTCCACTGCCTGGAGAACGGATCAGTCGAGGCCCCTGCATCTTCTTTCTCCACCCGAACAGATCGAAGTCACTGCACCGATCCCGGATTATCCGCCCATGATGTTCCGCTATAAAGGGAAAATACACAAGATCAAAAAAGCAGACGGGCCCGAACGCATTGAACAGGAATGGTGGGTGGCCCGCGGCAGGCACAGGGATTATTATCATGTGGAAGATGAAGAAGGCAAAAGATACTGGCTGTTCAGATCGGGCCACTACGATGAAACAAGATCCCATAAATGGTTCATTCATGGATTTTTTGCTTGAGGAGTTGAGTTATGAGTTATACAGAATTACAGGTCACCACCAATTTCAGTTTCTTAAGAGGCGCCTCACATCCGGAAGAACTGGTGGAGCATGCGGCAACATTAGGATATACTGCAATCGCCCTTACTGACCGTAATACTTTAGCCGGATTGGTCAGAGCCCATATAGCTGCAAAGTCAAAAGGGATCAGGATCATTACAGGATGCAGGCTGGATCTTATTGATGGGACCAGCCTTCTTGCCTACCCTACTGATCTTGCATCTTATGCAAGACTTTGCTCATTACTATCTACAGGTAATCTGCGTGCCGAAAAAGGGGAATGTCATCTTTATAAAAAAGACATCTATGATCATAAACAAGGAATGAAATTCGTACTCATTCCACCCGGAGAATTGAATGCAGCATTTGAATTCTCAACATCATTTTATAAGGATGCGGAAGAATACAGGGAGATGCTGGGTGAAGAGATCTGGCTGGCTGCCACACGAACATACAATGGAACTGATCTCAAAAAACTGCATCGATTAGCTGAATTATCCAATCAATTGAAAATACCATTGGTGGCTACCAATGATGTGCATTATCATGAATCCGGGAGAAGGGAGTTGCAGGATATACTTACCTGCATCCGCGAAAAATGCACCATCCAAAATGCGGGTTACAGGTTATTGCCTAACGCTGAACGATACCTGAAACCCATTGATGAAATGCAACGTTTGTTCAGGCATTATCCTGATGCTATTTTGCAGACCCATGAAATCGCCACAGCCTGTCAATTTTCACTGGACGAATTAAAATATCAATATCCCGAAGAGATCACCCGTGAGGGACGTACTCCCCAGGAGGAGCTGACCATCCTGGCCTGGGAAGGGGCACGTGATTATTTTGGCGAACCCATTCCTGAAAAAACAAAGGCCGCAATAAAATATGAATTGGCATTTATTGAGCAGATGAATTATGCGGCTTATTTTCTTACCGTATATGATATTGTAAGATATGCTCGCGAACGAAATATTCTTTGCCAGGGACGAGGATCTGCTGCCAATTCTACCGTATGTTTTTGTTTGGGCATCACTTCTGTAAATCCTGAAAAATTCGATCTGTTATTTGAACGTTTTATTTCTGCGGCCCGAAATGAACCTCCTGATATTGATGTTGATTTTGAACACGAACGCAGAGAAGAAGTGATCCAGTACATCTATCATAAGTACGGTCGTGACAGGGCCGCTATTGTGGCTACCGTTACCCAGCAACACCAGCGGGGTGCCATCAGGGATGTGGGCAAAGCCATGGGTCTGTCTGTGGACACCATCAGCAGGATCTCCAGTTCGGTTTGGAAATACACAGAGGAATGGTTTGATGGAAACAGACTGCTTGAGCAGGGATTGAACCCAGCCGATAAGCATCTCGGAAAAACGATGCAGCTCACCCGGCAGTATATTGGATTTCCCAGGCAACTGGGTCAGCATACGGGAGGTTTTGTGATCACCCAACATAAACTCACCGAGCTCTGCCCGGTGTTGAATGCCCGCATGGAAAACCGTACCTGCATTGAATGGAACAAGGATGATATTGATGCACTGGGCTTTTTAAAAATTGATGTGCTTGCCCTGGGTATGCTCACCTGTATCAGGAAAGCATTCACACTGGTCAAAGAGCATTATGGTCTTGATCTTACACTGGCTAATATTCCTCAAGATGATCCTGCAGTTTATGACATGATCTGCAAGGCTGATACCATTGGTGTGTTCCAGATCGAGAGCCGGGCACAACAATCTATGTTGCCCCGTTTAAAACCCAGGTGTTTTTATGACCTGGTGATTGAAGTGGCCATTGTGAGGCCAGGACCTATACAGGGAGATATGGTTCATCCCTATTTAAGGCGTCGTAATGGAGAAGAGCCTGTCCAGTTTCCTTCAAAAGAATTGGAAGATATATTAGGACGAACACTGGGCGTGCCTTTATTCCAGGAGCAGGCCATGAAGATCGCTATTGTAGCCGCGGGCTTCACTCCTGCAGAAGCAGATGGACTAAGAAGAAGCATGGCTACATTCAAAGCGAAAGGACTGGTATCTAAGTTTCATGAGAAACTGATCAGGGGCATGACGGCCAGGGGCTATGAACTGGAATATGCCGAAAGGGTGTTCAAACAGTTGGAAGGTTTTGGCAGTTATGGATTCCCGGAAAGCCATGCCGCCAGTTTTGCACAGTTGGTCTATGTTTCTTCCTGGATCAAATATTATTATCCCGAGATCTTTGCCTGTGCATTACTGAACAGTATGCCTATGGGTTTCTACCAGCCTGCACAGATCGTGGGGGATGCAAGAAATCATGAGGTTGAAGTGAGACCGGTAGATATTAATTATTCCAACTGGGATAATCTATTGGAAGAGAAAGCCGGAAAATATTTTGCACTCAGGCTGGGATTCAGGCAGGTCAAAGGATTGAAAGAAGATGAAATGCTGGCTTTTATGGCAGAGCGTAAAAAACATTTTAGTTCTCTCCGTGAAGTCAGGGATACCTGTTTATCTGCAGCTACGATTGAAAGACTGGCAGATGCAGATGCGTTCCGGTCGATGGGGTTGGACAGAAGGCAGGCACTTTGGGAAGTATCTACCAAAGACCATTCAACGGGTGTATTTAAAGGTGAGCCCGCTCCTGCATCGATCCATGAACATGTAGAACTACCGGTGATGGGTATGCCGGAACATGTAGTGCAGGATTATGCTTCCACATCGCTTTCATTAAAGGCCCACCCGGTAAGTTTCACCAGGGAAAAACTTTCGCAGTTGCATGTGGTAACAACGGCTGAACTCGCTACACTTAAAAATGGTGATCATGTGAAAGTAGCAGGACTTGTATTAGTGCGTCAACGGCCTGGTACGGCCAAAGGGGTTTGTTTCATGACCATTGAAGATGAAACCGGATTTGCCAACCTGGTGATCTGGGAAACCATGTTTGATAAATTTCGCAAGGAAATCCTGCAGTCCAAGCTGATCATGATAGAAGGCAAACTGCAGATTGAGGGGGATGTGATACACGTGATCGTCAATGCCGTGCATAATTTTTCAAAATTACTCCGAAAGTTAACACCGGCCGCCCAGGAAGATCTGCCCTTACTCACGCTCTCCCGGGCCGATGAAAAATCGCCGCTGCCGGATAAAAGAAGCGAGTCGATATTTTATGGAGGGAGAAACTTTCATTAGAGAGCCAGAGAGTCTGAGAGGCAGAGAGTCAGAGTCAGAGAATCAGAGATTCAGAGCCAATAAGGCAGATTTCTTTAAGCAATTTTCGTCATCCACTCTGACTCTCTGATTCTGACTCTTTGCCTCTCAGACTCACTGACTCTCTAAGTGGTGTGTTTTCTTACTTCCGGTGCAACTTTGTCTCCCAACAACTCAATCGCCCTCATCGCCTGTTTATGCGGCAGGGCGCCAATGCTCATCTGTGCCAGGTAACGCGTATGTCCGAATAACTCATATTCATACAGGATCTTTTCTGTTACTTGTTGAGGACTTCCTACCAGCAGGGCTCCTTCTTTTTCGGTAGATGCATTGAACTGCGCACGTGTAAGTCCTGGCCATCCACGCTCGCGGCCGATGCGGGTCATCACTTCAGCATAAGGAGGATAGAACTCATCCAAAGCCTGCTGTGAATCATCAGCGATATAAGTATGTGAATTGATGCAGAGCTGCAGGCTATCCATATCATGTCCTGCTTCTTTATAAACCTTCCGGTAGAGTTGGGTGAAAGGAGCAAATCTCGCCGGCATTCCCCCGATGATCGCCAGGGTCATTGGCAGTCCGTATTCTGCTGCCCTGATCACTGATTCCGGCGTTCCACCAACAGCTACCCATATCGGAAGTTTTTCCTGGTAAGCCCTTGGGTAAATCCCCCGGCCCTTGATGGTCTGCGTATGCTTGCCTTCCCAGTTGACGATCACGTTCTCATTCAGTCTCACCAGCATGTGAAGTTTCTCTGCGAACAACGCATCATAGTCTTCCAGGTCATATCCAAACAAGGGGTAAGATTCAATAAATGAGCCCCGGCCTGCCATGATCTCGGCCCGGCCTCCCGACAGCAGATCTACAGTAGCGAATTGCTGGTAAACGCGTACGGGGTCATCGGAACTCAGAACAGTAACTCCGCTGGATAGTTTAATGTTTTTTGTTTTAACTGCAGCAGCGGCAAGTACCGTTGCGGGAGATGAAACAGCGTAATCCGGGCGATGGTGCTCACCCACGGCAAAAACATCCAGGCCCAGCTGATC
>DATGXN010000392.1:0-30483 GCA_035298945.1 Chitinophagaceae bacterium
TCAATGTTGAATTTTGCAGCCTCTTTAGCAAGTTCAATCTCATGTTTTTCTGTTTCCGGATTTTTATACATCATGAAACAGCCTTTTTCTTCCATCCTGAAATGGTTGCCCAATTCGTTTTTGATGTCTGATGTAAGTTCACGGGAAAACAGCAGCAGATCAACCAATGGGGGAGTATTTTTCTCTACTGTTTTTGCCGTTGAATTAGCCCAGAACGTCAGGCACCATTTTATCAGATCTGCATTCAGGCGCGGCTTGATATAGAAAGGAGAAGAAGAGCTCAGCATCCATTTCAAACCCTTGGCCACAATGCCTGGTGAAGCGAGTGGAATGATATGTGATGGAGAAACATACCCGGCATTTCCGAAAGAGGTTCCATTTCGGATATCGCCTCTTTCGATCACTCTCACTTTATGACCTGCTTTATGTAAATAGTATGCACAACACAATCCTATCACTCCACCTCCAATGATGGTAACTTTCTTCATGCTTTTATCTTTTTGCTTCGTAGAGCCTGTTATTCAATTTTTTCAATTCATCAACATTGAATTTGAAAACCTTCCTGTCGTATGTCATGAGGCCGTTCACTTCTGATTCAACATCTGTAGTTTGAGTATATACAGCTGCAGATAATCCTTTGGGGATCAGTGGAAGTAATTTTTCAATCAATTGCTGATAGCGCGAAAATAATTCTTCTTTATTTCTGAAACTCTGATATCCCCAGTTTGAACGGTCTGTCCAGGTATGATTTTCGACAGGTAATCCCAGGCCTCCGAATTCCCCCAGCACCTGGGAACGATCTTTTGCAAATACTTCGGGCCTGTGCATCAGTGGATCCGGGTAGTTATGAAGATCATGTATATCTCCTGTAGCGTGAAAATTTCCCCCGCTGGCAGAATTTACCAGCCTGCCTGGGTCGTATTGTTTTACCCAATTTGTGATGTCCACTGTTTTAAATTGACCCCACGACTCATTAAAAGGAACCCAAACTATAATTGACGGGAAAGCCCTGAGGGCATCGATCATTTCCTTGAGCTCTGTTCTGTAGATTTTTTCGGAAGATTCTGTTCTCGTTTTGTCAGTGGGTTCGAGCGAGGGATTTGTGGTCCATCTGTCGCCGGGTGTATTATCTCCGCTTGGCATATCCTGCCATACTAACATTCCCAGACTGTCACAGTAACGATACCAGTTGGCGGGTTCAACTTTCACATGCTTCCTGATCATGTTGAATCCCATGGCCTTGGTTTTTTCAATATCGAATTTCAATGCTTCGGCAGAGGGCGCTGTATACAATCCATCGGGCCACCAGCCCTGGTCCAATGGTCCCAACTGGAACTGGAATTTATTATTCAGCATAATCCACTGGATCCCGTTTTCATCTTTTTTGAGTGAGATCTTTCTCATCCCAAAATAGCTACCTACCTGGTCCAGGATCCTGCCATTGCGCTCTAATGATATGGCCAGGTCGTACAGTTTTGGATTATCCGGAGACCAGGGCTGGATACCTTGCAGTTTGATCTTATTTGGCCCCGGACTTTCAAATGTATTGGTAGTGATATTTTTTCCCTGATCGGAAACTGTTACGTTTATCTTGTCACCTGGTTTGAAATCAATAACGGTTGAATGTAATTCAATAAACGAACCGTCAAGATCAGGAACAGTATAGACATCTTCAAAATATGAATCCGCTACCGCCTCCAGCCAAACAGTTTGCCAAATACCCGTAACAGGCGTATACCATATTCCCTGCGGCTTGCCCACTTGTTTGCCCCGGGGCTGGGGGCCGCTGTCAGTAGGGTCCCATACTCTTATTAAGATCTCTTGGGAAGGGCCTTTTGTTAGAAGACTCGTGATATCAAAACTAAAAGGATCATAGCCTCCCTGGTGCAGGCCAGCCTTCCTGCCATTTACAAATACTTCGGCCTCCCAATCCACTGCTCCGAAATTCAACAATATTTTTTTCCCTTTCATAGAAGCGGGGATGCTGAATGTTCTTCTGTACCACAGCTGATTGTTTTCACCAACTGTTTTTCCCACGCCTGATAGTGAAGACTCGATCGCGAATGGGACCAGGATCTGGCCGGTATAGGCAGCAGGTTTGCCTTCTTCTTTATACTTGATGGCATACTCCCAAAGACCGTTCAAGTTGATCCAGGAATCCCTTTTCATCTGTGGCCTGGGATATTCTGTGTGCACTGCAGCAGGGTTGATGTTTTCACTCCAGGATGTTCTGATCTTGTTGCCTGCAGGTTGCCATGCCTGGCCCTCAGTCAGGTGAGAACTGAGAACAAGTAAGGAGAGTACAGCTAGTTTTTTCATTAATTCTATTTGCTGTTAACACGGATTGATTTCACATAAGTAGGCAGCCATACCTGCATTTCATTACTGCCCCTGTTGCACCAGGTGTAGTAAGGTATGGCCGTGATGTTTTTCTTTTCTGTTCCAATGTTTGTACCGCCGTCTTTGATCGTAACTATCGTCATGGGTCCTTTGAGCAGGATCACATTTTCATCCAGAACATTTCCTTTTTCAGGTTCTAAACTCAACTGGCCATCGGCGATGATATTCAATGCCTTTCCCTGGTTGTCTGCCCCCTCAATGCAATAAACCAGCGGGCCTCTCTGTATGGCAATTCTCCCTTCATCTTCTCCCACTTCTTTCCGGGATACAAGTGTTTTAACGGGCATGGATAATCGAAATTCTATATTGTCGCCTTTTTCCCATTCCCGGTTGATCACGGCATAGCCTTTCTCTATGGCATAATCAGTTGGTTTACCGTTGAGCAGGAGGGATGGCTTTTGCCAGGACGAATCAGTGAAATGATAAAGCCCTCCAGGGACAGCATTGCCCCGCGCCCATCCGGGAATACGGATATATAATGCAGTTTTAATCTTTTTTACAGGATCTACTTTGATCTTAACATTCCCATCCCAGGGATAATCAGTTTGCATGGATAAAGCGACATCTGTTTGCTTTACATTAATTGTACTGCTGTTACCAACAAAAAGATTGATCCAGATGCCGTCATCAGACGCTGCATATACATAATTGCCGATCGAGGCAACAAGGCGGGCAATATTTGCTGGACAACAGGCCGTGCCGAACCATTCCCTTCTGCTGTTCTTACCTGTTGATGCCAGCGGGTTACCATAGAAGAAACGATCGCCGCTCAGTGAAAGTCCGTCAAGTGCTCCATTATAAAGACTTCTTTCCAGTATATCTGCATATTCAGCGTCGCCGGTAAGTGCATTCATACGCTGGTTCCAGAAAACCATTCCTACAGATGCACAGGTTTCGCAGTATGCCTGCTCGTTAGGAAGATCATAATCAATGGTAAATCCTTCGTTGCTGCCAGCTGAGCCGATTCCTCCTGTGATATACATATTCCGGAACACCACATCTTCCCAAACATTTCTCATGGCTTTCATGAATCCCTCATCGCCCGTATAAGCCGCTACATCAGCAGCGCCGGTATATAGATACATTGCTCTTACTGCATGTCCGGTGATCTCTTTTTGTTCACGAACCGGAACTGCATCTTGCGCGTAAGCAGTGTCTTTCCAATCTGTCCAGGTATAACCATGAGCAAGTTTTTTGCCTCTTTCCTCTAAAAGCCAATGTGCGAGATCAAGGTATTTTTTCTGACCAGTGACACGATAAAGTTTGACCAATGCCAGTTCCAGTTCCTGGTGACCTGTCACCCAGTCTTTTTTGCCAGGACCAAAATTAGAATCGAAATGATCTGCCCAACGTATTGCCACGTCCAGGAATTTTCTCTTACCCGTTGCATCAAAATAGGCGACTGCTGCTTCGATCATGTGGCCGCCGTTATAATCTTCGTGCATGCTCATATCGGTCCATCGCTTATCCAATTCACCCAGGGTGTAATAAGTATTGAGGTATCCGTCGGGCAATTGAGCTGCTGCGATTTTATCTATCCATTCATCGGCTTTCTTCTCCAGTGCCGGATCAGGCCTGTTCTTCAGGGAATAAGCAATTGCTTCCAGCGCTTTGAAAACATCGGAATCATCATAAAAAATACCTTCGTGTTTTTCGCCTTGCTTTCTTGCCACTTTTTCGAAATTCCTGATCCTTGGGGTTTTTATTTCCGTCTGGTAAATACAGGCATCAAGGGTTTTAGTGGCAACCTTGTCAAGTTTTGGTTTCCAGAATGCGTCCGTGATGGTGACTTTGGAAAAATTGACGGGCTGCATTTTCAGGTGTGTTTGTCCAACAGCCTGATGTGCAATGATCAGATAGAGGAAGAGAATTTTTTTCATGAGTTTATATTAAACTACCTGGAATCCAAATGCATAAGGGTCATCGTCCGGATCGATGGTAATAGTATTATGGCCATAGATCCTTGCCCAACCTTCCACACTGGGCCTGATCGCGGGCTTCCCGTTTACTGAAGTTTCTTCTTCAATTCGGCCTATGAATTTACTGCCAATGATACTCTCGTGAACAAACTCATCACCTTTCTTCAATTTGCCTTTGGTGTACCATTGTGCCATCCTGGCACTTGTGCCGGTACCGCAGGGGGATCTGTCTATGGCTTTGTCACCATAAAACACAGCATTTCTTGCAGTGGAGGTGGGATCTATCGTGGCGCCGGTCCATAAGATATGTGAGCAGCCGCTGATGGTCGGATCTTGGGGGTGAATGAAAGAATATTTTTTATTGATCTCTTTTCTCAGTTCCCTGGCCCATGCGATCAGTTTATCAGCCGGGTAGAATTCAAGGCCTTTGAAGTTTTCCTGCACATCTACGATAGCATAAAAATTACCACCGTATGCAACATCAACTTTCAAGGCGCCAAGTTCCGGGCAAATTACGTCCAGATCTTGCTGGTCAAGATAAGATGCCACGTTGGTCAGTCTGACCCATTTCACTTTTCCGTTCTCTTCTCCATATTTTATTTTGACCAATCCGGCGGGGGCTTCCATTCTTACTTCCCCGGGGACCCTGGGTTTCAATAATCCTTCCTGGATCGCGATGGTGATAGTTCCTATGGTGCCATGTCCGCACATAGGAAGGCAGCCGCTGGTTTCGATAAACAGAACGGCTACGTCATTTGCGGGGTCGTGTGGGGGATAGAGAATAGATCCGCTCATCATGTCGTGTCCTCGCGGTTCGAACATCAACCCTTTGCGGATCCAGTCGTACTCTTTCAGGAAATGCTGCCTTTTCTCACTCATATTATTCCCTTCGAGTACAGGGCCGCCTTTAGCCACCAGTCTTACCGGGTTACCACAAGTGTGGGCATCTATGCATTCAAAACTGTTCATAATTGACCTTTTCTCACTCCTCGCCCTCCAAGGGGCCTCCCTTGGAGGGTGGCCCCTTGGAGGGTGAGGAGTGAAATTTAATAAATGAATGAATTAAAAATATACCTTTTCCTTAATCTTCAGTTCAATCGGTTGATTGTGATATTTAATGAATTCATGCAAGTCGCCGAAATGGTTTAATACTGTCCTAACGTCTAGCCAGGCAGCTGTTTTTTCCAGGATATGATTATAAGAACTGTATTTCCAGTCATGTACACTTTTTACAAAGCCATGATGTACCGGATTAGCGTGGATATAATGAACAGTACTGCAGAAATCAATTTCGTCATAGATTTTTCTTGAACTCATATTCTGTTTAAACAAGCTACCCATCCGTGAATATTTATTGTTTATTCTTTGGGCAAAACCAGCGTAAGCACTGGCGTAGGAACGTGAGATCTTTTTTACTATATCTCTACCCGTCATAGTTTTTAAGATCTCCTCTTCTTGTTTGATTTTCGCCAAGAGATGAAAGTGATTTGGCATGAGGCAAAACGAAAAATAGTGCGCAACGGGTGAGGTATGTTTGATCAGTTTGTGAAGAAACAACTCATAATCATCATCATCATTAAAAAGATTTTCAAATCCGTTTGCGTGGTTGTACAAATGATAGATTTCCCCAGGTTCCATTTTTTTATACCAAATTCCCTATTTGTTCCAAACCTTCCCTCGGGCTTTTAACCTTCGCAAAATGCTATTTTTACCTAAATTTATTGAGCCCTCCCTCCAAGGGAGCTCCCTTGGAGGGAGGCTGGTTGGAGGGAAAAGAAAAAAACATGGAAACATACGGTAAAATACTACTGATCGCGATGCCCATATTCCTGGTGCTGGTGCTGCTGGAAAAGTTGTACGGATGGTATAAGGGATTCGATACCGTCAGAAATATGGATATGATCTCCAGCCTCGCCTCCGGCGTTACCAATGTCACCAAAGATGTACTGGGCCTCAGTGTAACCGTGCTCTCGTACGAATGGCTGGTCAGGCACATCGCGATTTACCATATCAAAGCAAGTTGGCTCACCTATGTGGTGGCATTCCTGGTGCTGGATTTTTCCAGCTACTGGGTGCACCGCTGGTCGCACCATATCAATATATTCTGGAACCGGCATATCATTCACCATAGTTCCGAAGAGTTTAACCTCGCCTGTGCCTTGCGACAAAGCATATCCGTGTTCATCAATATCTTCACCTTTCTGCTTATACCTGCCGCGCTTCTCGGAGTACCCGGACAGGTGATCGCAGTGGTTGCGCCTCTTCATCTTTTTGCTCAGTTCTGGTATCATACAAGACATATCGGCAAGATGGGGTTCCTGGAGAAGATCATCGTGACCCCTTCGCATCACAGGGTGCATCATGCTGTTAATCCCGAATACCTGGATAAAAACCTCGCGGCCATCTTCATATGGTGGGATAAATGGTTCGGAACTTTCCAGGAAGAACTTCCCGACAAGCCACCCATCTACGGCATCACCAGGCCTGTTCACACCTGGAATCCCATACGGATCAATTTCCAGCATCTCTGGCTGCTGATAAAAGACGCATGGAGAGCGGAGAGCGTGAAGGATAAACTACGGATCTGGTTCATGCCCACGGGCTGGAGACCGGCCGATGTAGCAGAAAAATACCCGGTGGAGAAGATCAACGATGTCTACCATTTTGAGAAATATGATCCGAAAGCATCAGTAGGGCTCCATGCCTGGTGCTGGGTGCAGCTGATCGCACTATTACTGATCATCAGCTACCTGTTTGGAAATATAGCCGTCATCGGTGTCCCGGGTATGTTCATCTATGGAGGTTTCGTTTTCCTGTTTGTATATGCACTTTCTGAATTGATGGACAGGCGTACCGGCGCCATCATCTGGGAGATCATCAAATGCCTGGTTGGGATGTATATCATTACAACCACCGGTGACTGGTTTGGAATCAGCAAACTTTATCCGATGGCCATCCCAGCCCTGGGCGCATATTTTCTGCTTTCTTTTGCAGTAACTTCTTTCTTCGTGTACAGCCATTACCGGGAAGACCAAGGTAGCAGGTTGCAGGTTACAGGTGGCAGGCTGCTATAGCAGGTTGCAGGTTGCAGGTGGCAGGCGACAGTAAAAAATACAAAGACTACAACAGTTTTCCGTTCTCTATCCTCGGTATCCGAAGCGAGTTCGATGATTTCAATTCCTCCGGCAATAAACTATCGGGGAAATTCTGAAAACATACCGGCCGTACAAACCGTTTGATCGCATCAGGACCAACAGAACCGAAACGGCTGTCAGTGGTAGAAGGGAAAGGTCCACCATGTTGCATACTCCAGCAAACTTCAACACCAGTGGGTACACCATTCATGATCATTCGGCCGCATTTCAAACTAATGATCTCCACCAATTCATGGTTTTCGATCATATCTGCTTCCGTTGCCATCATACTGCATGTCAACTGCCCCTCTAATTCTTCTGCCACTTGCCTGAGCTGCTTCACATCACTGCAACGCACTACGAGTGAATAAGGGCCAAATACTTCTTTATGCAAAACCGGGTTATTCAAAAATGCATCTCCAGATGCCGAGGCGATGGTAGGCTGGCCTTCCAGTTCTCCCGGCTCCGTTTCTGCTACGCCAGTTAATTCTACATCAGCCTGGGACAGCGCCAGTTTTCTTTTCTCTGCGTAAGCCTTGCTGATGCCAGCATGCAACATTTTACCAGGAGTGACACCATTGATCTTTGCAGATAGTGTGCTCTCGAATAGATTCAGTTCTTCACTGTCTATGCCAATGATCAAGCCGGGATTGGTGCAAAACTGTCCAACACCAAGTGTTATGGACCCTGCCAGTTGATCGGCTAAAAGCACCGCATCTTCTTTCAATTTAAGAGGAAACAGGAAAACGGGGTTCACGCTTCCCATTTCGGAGAAGACAGGTATGGGCTCTGTTCTTTGCTGGGCCCAGTCGTATAATTGTTTGCCACCCAGGAAAGATCCTGTGAATCCTACGGCCTTTGTTTTTTCGTGCATCACCAGTCCGCGGCCAACTTCAAATGATACCCCGTGAACATGAAGAAAAATATCTTCTGGTAACCCCGATTCTTTAACAGCTTCAGCAATGATCGAAGCCACATGATCAGAAGTGTCAGGATGGGCCGGATGCGCTTTCACTACCACACTACACCCAGCAGCCAACGCAGTTGCAGTATCTCCACCCGCTGTGGAATACGCAAAAGGGAAATTGGATGAGCCGAAAACAACAACCGGTCCCAGGCCCATATTCATCTTCCTGATATCCGGCCGGGGTGGGTTACGGTCAGGCATAGCCGAATCTACCCTTGCATCCAGCCAATGGCCCTGCTCGCAGGCCTCCGCATAACTGTTGAGCTGAAATACGGTTCGACCTCTTTCATTTTTCAGCCTCGCTTCCGGAAGATTGGTCTCCCGCATTGCTGTGACGATCAGCGTATCTCCGGAATTTTCTAGCTTTGACGCGATCGATCTCATCAATGCTGCTCTTTGCTGAATGCCAACATTCCTGTATTGCATAAAAGCTGTCCATGATCTTTCCATGATCTCGTGTATGCCTTCCTGTGATATATCCTTGTTCATATTATTTTCTTTTTCCAGGTTCACTGTATTTTTCTGATGCGTCATCTATCACCAGCACCCAGTCGTTTTCGCCACCGGTAGCCGGCGGAATAAATTCAAGCGAATTGCTTTTTCCCATTTTGCCGATCCGGATCGCCAAATTCCGCCTTGGATCAAACCACCATGCTACAAGCTGGCTGCCGCGAATAAAACTGGCATCGACCCTGATTTTTTTTCCAATGGGAAGATAGATCATTCCGTAACGGCCATGCTCATCCCTGAATGAAGTCATGTATTCTGCGCCAACACCCTGCCCATCTATGATCATGGACTGGTCGGGAATTCTTCCAATGGGTGATCTTGATTCGATCAGCCATCGCAAATATCCAGCCTGTATAGCGCCTGGCCTGTCCAGGGCATCCGTCCAATACCTGTCCGCATGATTGATCTTTTCCTCTCTTGGGCTCCAGAATTGCCAAATGGAATGGTGACCGTAAGTCACGCCGCAACCTCCCGCAAATACTGAACGGTAGATCTGCTTCCTTACATCATAATCCCTGAAATATCCATTTGCAGGATCCCATTTGGGCCATGGATTAACAGGATGATCTTCGTAATTAGGTTCGGAATCGAGTGTTGGTTTTGAGGGCATCAATGCCCTGTCACGTTGAATCCATTCCCATACCGGCACATCATGTCCGCCGCCATGGCCACTCTGCATCATGTTCACATTCAACCAGGGTTCATTGTGTATTTGTTGCGAAGTAGATCCCGACCCTCCCGAGATATGGTATGTGATCAAAGCTTTTCCATTTGTTCCTTCCAAAATCCCCCTCGCCATGGAACGCCAGATCGGCCGCCAATCATGAGAGTCAACTATAGCAGGGCGGTCACCTCCGAGAATCCAGATCAGATTCTTATCCGACGAATAGCGCTTCCCAAGGAATAATCCATAGCTATAGGCATTTCGCTCATTGAATACAACAGGGCCTTCTCCCCATAACTGCGCCACTTTATCTCCCCATGTGGGCAGCAAGCCCATGATCATGTTCTTAGTGGCTGCCATTTTCACCACCTTGTCTACCCGCGCAAAATATTTTTCATTGGGTTTCTCCGGATCAAGATCGATCAAAGGCAGATTGCCATAAGGATCGGGTTTTCTCAGACCGTCAAATTCTGCAAGTATTACGGCCTGTACCAGATTGAAACCTTTTTGCCGGCGATTCTCCAGGTACATGCTGATCTCTTCATCTCTCAGGCGGTGAAAAAGTTCCCACCCCGTATCTCCCAGCCAAAAAAATGGGGTGCCATCTTCATACTGCAAATAAAATTTATCTGCACTCAATCTTATTCTTCCATGATCCACTTGCGCGTAGCTCAGAACTGATAAGAACAGCGCAAAGACTGCCAGGAGATTTCTTCTCATATTCTTGGTAAAATAGGTCTGCTTGCAAGTCCTTTCTGGATGATCTTCATCACCTGTTCCCTTTCCTGGCCCTCCAGCTTCAATCTTGGAGCCCGTACATACTCAGTTCCCAGTCCCGTTGCGGCAGCAGCCAGTTTGATATACTGAACCAGTTTAGGTTGGATATCCAATTCCAGTAAGGGCATGAACCAACGATAGATGTCTGCAGCTTCTCCATATCGCTCTGCTTTCACCAGTTTATAAATAGCTACAGTTTCAGCAGGAAAAGCGTCAACCAATCCGGCCACCCATCCGTGGGCTCCCAGGCAGAGTTCTTCCATGGCAAGGGTATCCACTCCGCAAAGGATCTTCAGTCTTGTACCGAAACGGTTGATCAGCCTGGTGACATTGGTAACATCACGGGTTGATTCTTTCACTGCTGTGATGTTATCGCATTGGATCAGTTCGCTGAACATCTCAAGCGTGACTTCGATCTTGTAATCCACAGGATTGTTATAGATCATGATGGGCAGGGTGGTGGACCTGGCAATCTCCTTGAAATATTGCACAGTTTCCCTGTGATCAGATTTATATCTCATCGGAGGCAACAGCATCAGGCCATCAGCTCCCCATTGCATGGCCAGTGAGGCCTGGTTCAGGGCCTCCCGGGTTGACCCTTCTGCAATATTCAGCACTACCGGTACACGACCCCGGTTTTTTTCGATAGCAAATTTTAACAGCTTCTCTTTTTCATCTGTAGTAAGTACACTGGCTTCGCCGAGGGTGCCCCCCAGGATAATGCCTTCTACGCCTGCACTGAGTTGAGCCTCCAGGTTCTTTTCAAACATGGGCAGGTCAAGCTGGTCATCTGCGGTAAAAGGTGTGAGTAGTGCCGGAAAAACGCCTTTCCATTCAAAAGATCTCATTGATTTGGTTTTGGTATGTAGGGTAATAAAGGTAAGTTTCAATTTAATTACAGCAAGGCAAAGGATAAGAACCTTAAAAGCATCATACGATCATGAGAATTTTCCTCTGTTTATTTCTTCTCTGCATGGCTTTAGCAGGCAGCTCACAGGATGATAAAGCCAGGCTGGATGAAGCCGCCGGAAAGATACTGGTATCTCTTCGCGAAGCTGATAATCTTGACATCATACTACATACTGATAAGGCCTACTATCCACTGGGCTCAACCCTGTGGTTCAGGGTCTACCTGGTCAGGGCCTTTTCAAAAATTCCAGCTGCTTCAGCCAGGGTCTATGTGGACCTCCTGAATGAAAAAGACAGTATAGTTTCCAGGACCATGCTCAATAGTGCCAGTCACGAATGGGATGGGGGCATCCGGATATCTTCCCAATGGAAAGAAGGCCTGTACCGGATACGGGTGTATACCGCTGAAATGCTGGTCTCACCCGCTATTGGTAAACCCCTGGAACAAACCATAAATTTTTTCTCGACCTCCAATAAAGAACCAAAACCCCTTCGTCCAATAGTGAAACCCCTGCCCGGCATCGCTTTCTTCCCTGAAGGCGGCAACCTGATCAACGGGCTTCCTAACCTGATCGCTTATCGCTGTTTCGACCAGAATGGCGATCCGATATCGGCTTTTGGGTATTTGAGGGACGAAAGGAAAGAGACCGTTGAAACTTTTAATACCAATGGGAGTGGTTACGGGAAGTTCAACTTTTCACCTTCAAAGAACAGGAAATACCAGGCCGTGATCACTATGCCGGATAAATCAGAAAAAATATTTGATATCCCGGCAGCCCCCAACAACGGCTGGCAGATCAGTGTCACTAAAAGATCTGCTTCAGCCCTCAGTTTGCGTGTGGCACAGGGTGATTCACTTTATCCTTTGAAACCCGTGAGTTACCTGGTAGGAATTTCCAGCGCCAGATTATTATTTGCCAGCGTAGGCCGTGGTGTTTATGAAGTAAACGTGCCCCTTCAACATTTTCCTGCAGGCGCAGCCACATTCTACCTGCTGAACGAAAAACAGGAGATCGTCAGCACCCGGCAAGTGACCCTGCCTGAAGCCGATCTGCAGGTGAATATATTACCCAACAAACAAAATTATGCGCCGCGTGAAACGGTAAATGTGGATATCGACCTGAAAGATGGCAATGGCCTGCCCATGAATGCCCTGCTGAGTATTTCGGTTACGGATGACCGTTATAACCCTTTGGAAAGGCCGGTTGAAAGGAATGAGCTGCTGGATATCATAGAACCGGCACAATACATCCCTGCCAGGGCAAAGCCCGTGACAGACAGTACCATGCGTGTATTGGGGTTGGTCAGTTTGCCTGATGGACAACCCGCTGCAGGGCATATCGTCAGCCTTGTGTCTACCGCCGATAATTTGCTGTTGATGGATACTGCTGATGATAAAGGAAGATATTTTTTCAGGACGCCGGAGTTCTACGATGGCAAACCCTATATGATCCAGGTCACTGACGCAAAAGGCGGGAAAGCTGCTGTAACAGTAACTACCGAGCCGGAGCCATTCGGATTCAAAAGCGAACCTGCTTTGCTCATCCCTGACACTGCAGCGTACATCCGGAATTATGTCACCAACCAGGCCGATAGTTTTTTGAACGGGTTGACAAAAACCAAGCTTGATGCACTTTCTGTTGGTAATGCCAAAGGGAAGAATGCTAAGAACACAGATGATAACCGGAACAAGTTCAGCCGGATGATCACCGGTGAGCAGTTGGACAAATTACAATTGGGGACTACGGCCAATGCCGTAATGATGATCCCCGGCGTGATCATGATGCAGGGCAAACTTACCATCCGGGGTGGAACAATGGGCATGACAACAGGCCTGGATGGCATTGAACCATTGATCATCGTAGATGGAGTGCCTGCCGGGTCATCAAACGTGGTGGACATCATTAATTCAATACCTCCGCACCTCGTAGATTATATTGAAGTGCTTGCTGGCGGTGAAGCCGGGATGTATGGCACTCGCGGTGCAAATGGCGTGATCATTATCAAAACAAATACGGAATTGCGGGAAGATAAATCTAAACCCAGGGAAGGTCCCAGGTATATCTATCCCCCAGGATACCACCTGGTACCAGAGTTCTTTATGCCGAAATATGAAATACCACAGGTAAGGGATTACTCATTCGTAGATAATCGTTCCACTATCTTTTGGAAAGGAGAATTGATCACAGATAAAAACGGAAAAGGCCGGTTCAGTTTTTATGCCGCTGACCAACCTTCCACCTATACAATAACGGTAAAAGGAGTTAGTTCAAAAGGTGATCTAATTGATAAACGGGTTCAGATTAAAAGGTAATATTGTCTATTTTGGAGGCGGAAAGACTGATGACTGAGCACGAAGAAAAATTGATCACGCGGGCCGATGAATCTTACCTGGTTGAGCGTCTTAAAAAAGGAGACGAGTCGGCCTTCAAGCTTATTGTGGAAACCCGTAAAGATCTGGTTTTCAATACGGCACTTGGCCTTCTGCAGAATGCTGAGGATGCTGAAGACATCACCCAGGAGGTGTTTATAAAGGTTTATGAGTCGGTACACCAGTTCAAGGGGGAGTCGGCCTTTTCCACCTGGCTGTATAAGATCGCGGTGACCAAATCCCTGGAGCTTATCCGGAGCCGCAAGAGGAAAAAAAGATTTGCATTTATAACAGGCATTTTAGGGGAAAATAACGAGTTAAGGCATGATCCTCCGGAGTTCCAGCACCCCGGAGTTCAGCTGGATAACCGGGAGCGAGCCGCTACACTGTTTAATTCTATTTCGAAACTGCCTGAAAATCAACGAGTTGCATTTACCCTTCATAAAGTAGAGGGCATTCCCTACCAGGAGATCAGCGAGATCATGCAACTGTCGATATCGGCCGTGGAGTCATTGATACACAGGGCTAAGAATAACCTGAGAAAAGACCTTGAAATTTATTATCAGAAAAACCGGTAAAGCACAATTTTTTTATCCTAAAGGCATCTAAATTGGTAGTATATGCAACAACACGAGGACATACAGAGGCAAATTGACCTGACCATGGGTAGTCTGGATGGCATGTCGAAAGCAGAAGCACCTGCATTCTTCTACACCCGACTGATGGCAAGAATGGAATCCGGGACAGACAGTATCTGGACCAGGAGTCTTGCTTTCCTTGCCAGGCCCGCAGTTGCTTTGTCTATTTTATTTGTTTTCCTCCTGATCAATGGGTACCTGATCATGACAAACCTTAATCAGCAAGAGGAGAATATCCAGCAGGACTATGTTGCCCAGCAGATAAGTTATTTTGACACTAATTCGCCCAATCCATGAAGGCCATAACTTCCAACAAATGGGTTCTTCTTCTGGTAGTGTTCCTGGTATTGACCAATTTGGCCCTGGTTTTCTTTGCATTCTCTAATTCAAAAAAGACCGGCCGCCCTCAAGACAATGGATTCAGGAAACAGATCGGTTTAACAGAGCAGCAGGAAAAAGCCTTTGACCTCCGCAAGGAAGCTTTTTTCAAAGCAATGAAACCGAGGTGGGAAGAAGTTACTCAGCTTAAAGACAGTTTATATCAGCATCTGGGCGATGAAAACGTATCGGACTCGTTGATCGATCACTATACTTCCAGGTGGACCGAGATCAATAAGCAGAACGACATGATGCTATTCAAGCATTTTAAAGAGTTGAGAAAAGAATGCACCCCATCGCAGTATAAGGCCTATGATTCTGCTGTCAACAGAATGGTCACACGCCGTCGTAAGTGATCCGCCCTGGTTATTTTTTCATCCCCTTCAAAGACAATAGCGGAACAGAGAGTTCGTCAGACAAATGCGCTGTTTCACTTCCAAGGAATAGATTATCCAGCCAGGTATGATGATGTGGCAATGTTACGGCCAGGTCTCCACCATGGGCCTTGATATAGTCATTCACTGATGCAGCAATTGAACTGCGGAATGGGATCGTAATGGGTGTAACGCCAAATTCATTTTGTATGGTACTGACGGAAATACTGTCTTCCGGTAATGAGATCTCAACTTTGTCCTGCACATGGAGGAACTGGATCGTAGCCTTCATATGATCCATCAGTTGTTTCAGTTCGCCACATTGTTCACCGGTAAGAGGCATACTGAGGTCAGTGCAAACCAGGATCTGGCCGATCTCTTTCCACTGGTAACTGTTTGGTACCGATATCACCATACAAGGTGGATGGCGTAGCAGGCTTCTGGTTACGGTGCCGAAAAACCATCTTCCCAATCCGCTCTTACCCTTGTTACCAAGTATGACCAGGTGGATATCGTTCTCCTCCACATAATTGATGATGCTTTGGAGATCCCCGCCTGATGTGGTGGTGACCATAGTGTCATAATGATAATCTCCTTTATGATCAGCTATAAAATTCCAGACCTTATCTGTAAAACTTTTTCTTATCCTTTCATATTCTATCATGCCCGCATCATTCTCCAGTGACGCAGAGAAGGGTACATCAAATACATGGAGGGCGTGAAGTTGTGCGAAATAGTGTTTATTGAAGCCGAATGCATAACGTAAAGCATTAGCCGAAGTATCCGTAAAATCAAGGGGAATCAGGAACCTTTCCATAGGCTTATTTATGACATTAAGTTACAAATTAATGCCATGCCTGCTATTTCTTTTGAGATAAAAACCCGGGCTTGATCCGGATGCGGAGATGGTCATCAATACCGCAAACAGGAATAACAGGATGCTGATGATCCAGAGTATCCAGTTAAAGACCGGGCTGGACCTGCCTGTCAGAAGTCCGGCACCCTGAACAAGCAATACCGTTTCCTGGCCTATCACAGCCAGTATGAAACCGCCCCATGCAACTCCCGTCAGTGCTTTTTTCATTTGAAAAACCCCTCGTTCAGTATACTCGGATAAAACATAGAAGCTTGCGAGACCCAGGAAAACAAGGTGCAGAAAACCTATAATGATCGGTCTTAACCCGAAGACGGCATTACCGAGGTCAGGGAAAACAGTACCGATCTGCAGTATGATCTTTAATGCAAATGACACGAAGACAAGCCGGCAGAGGATCCTTGCCAGCGGATCCTGGAACGATTGTACCACCGGTTTCAGTTTAACAACCCTGATGAAATAAATAAAACATGCGACCAATAAGATCACTGCAATAAAAGCCAGTGCTCTTACTGTAAAATTGCCTGAATGCCATAGAAGGGTAAGGAAGAAAGAAGGCACTACAGATGCGGCCAGGATCTTAGCAAACCTGCGCACTTCGACATTATTCTTCAGTGAATCCGTCATGCGGGTTGCGAACAGGGCAAAAACCGCCAGGGTAAAAAAACCGTTGTACTGGAAATGCAGGTAGAAATACACCGAGTCTTTATATAAGATCGCATTGGATGATTTCGAAGCCAGAATATAGGCCAGCGTAAATGGGCCCGCTGACGAGATCACCAGGTATGCAAGAGCAGCGACAGCAAGAAATAAGCCCGGTCCGGTGCGGGGAGATTTATAAACGTCTTTTATGAATCTCCAGGCATAGCCATAGGTGAAGAAGATAAAAGTGGTTGAAAAAAAGATCGAAATGCCACCATATCCCTGGAAAGGGAAACTGAATAACATGCCCAACGAACTGACCTCAATGCCCCAGAGCATCTGCTGGTAAAATGGCCTGTTTCTTTTTTCCTCAGGCAGGATGCTATAGGTGAAAAGGGCCAGGAAAGAAAGAGTGATCCATCCTCCGAATGCAAAATGGGAATGGGCATTGATGAAATTCTTATGTACGATCCATGGAACTGAGAACAGGATCTTGCTCCTGAGTGAAGAGCCCAGGAGGGCAACGATGGCCAGGTTGAACAGTGAGATAAGGTACCAGGATCTTTTATTCATGTCTTTCCCCCTGGTTGTTGCTGTTTGAAACAATCATCCTTTGAATTTGGAAACGAAGATAACCGTGGTCCCGGTAGGTAATTATGCGTAGAATCATTTTCGGAATTGCGTTTGGCTGGAATTCGGAAATTTTTAACGTTCAGGCGTATGTGAAAATTTTCTTTTTCCATCTATATTCAATCAGTCAAAACAAAATATGAAAAATTACCTCTCGGCGCTGATCATCGGCCTTTCTGTGATCATTTCTGTTTTCCTGCTTTCCGGTGCTTATAACTATAAATACAAAACCAGCGAGAACGTGTCGGTGGTAGGGCTGGCAGAGGTCGATTTTACAAGTGACCTGATCGTTTGGGAAGGCTCTTTCAGCAGGAAAAATATTTCACTGAAAGATGCCTATGCAGCATTGAAAAATGACGAGAACGAGATCCGCGCTTATCTGAGTGCCAAAGGCGTTCCTGATTCAGCACTTGTTTTTTCGGCTGTGGATATCCTGAAAGAACATACAAATAGTTTTGACCGGAACGGTAATATTATTGGCAGCATTTTTACCGGCTATACACTCAACCAGAGAGTGAAGATCGAGTCAATGGATATTGAAAAAGTGGAAAAGTTATCCCGTGAAGTCACCGGTCTGATTGAAAAAGGAATTGAATTCAACTCAGCTGCACCCATGTATTTTTATACAAAACTTTCGAACCTGAAAATGAATTTGCTGGCCAAAGCTTCAGAAGATGCAAAGGCCAGGGCAGAAACTATAGCAAAAAGTGCAGGGAGCAGCCTTGGCAAACCTAAGAAAGCGACAATGGGTGTTTTCCAGATCACCGGTAAAAACAAAAACGAAGGATTCAGTTACGGCGGGTCGTTCAATACGATCGATAAATTCAAAACAGCTTCGGTGACCGTAAGAATGGATTATCTCCTGGATTGATAAGATTTATTTTTTTTAACATAATGGATAGATTTTCTTTTGACCTGTTTTTCAGTGTTTAGTGGAACTGTGAACATCTCTCGGACTATACTAACGGTGTTTGGTAGGGTTTTTGGATATGATGGGTACAAACATTATAAAGTATGAAAACAGTTTTTTCTGTACTCTTCGTTTTTCTTTCAATCGCTTTGTTTTCATCCTGCACTGAAAAAAGCAATACAGGTAAAGCCAGATTGCAAATCGCCCTCGTTGACGCTCCAGGTGATTACCAGGAAGTGAATATCAATGTAGTTGGCGTGGAAATGAACTGGACTGCCAGTAGCGATCAGGGTTGGGAAACTTTACCATTGGTAGAAAGGAAGACCTATGACCTTTTAAAGTTAACGGGCGGTCAGGAAGCACTTCTTGTTGACACCGATATTCCGGCCGGCAGCAAGATCCACCAGCTCAGATTAATTTTAGGTGATGGCAATACCGTAAAGATTGACGGAGTTCCTGAGGCGCTGACTCTTGAAACACCAAGTGCCCAGAATTCAGGGCTGAAGCTCAACATTCAGCAGGATATCCAGGAAGGGCTTCTTTATAAAGTAGTATTGGATTTTGATGTTTCTAAATCCATCGTGGAAACTGGAAACAAGAAATACATTCTAAAGCCCGTGATCCGCAGTTATCTTGAAGCGCAAGGGGGTTCTCTGAAAGGGACCATTACACCTTCGGCCTGTGCCAACGCAACAGTGACCATAACCGGTCCTGATCCAAGCACCAACACGATTTCTGCCAACACAAATGCAGAAGGCGTATTTCTTTTCAAAGGCCTTGATGCGGGAACCTATACCGTTACGGCAGTTCCATCGGGAAGTTCCACTACCTGTACTACCAAAACGGTAACAGCCACGGTTACAAACGGTGTGGTGACAAACCTGCCGATCAGTTTACAATAGCCATTAAAATTTTCAGAAAAGCCGATGCATGTTACTGCATCGGCTTTTTTTGTTTGGATTCAATGGTAAAACATTGAATTATAATTTGTTATAATACATCTTTCGGGGCTTTTAGATTCCGGGACATTTTTTTTACGTTCAGGTTTTATTCGCGTAACTTTAAGAACAACACTTCTTAACCCCCACTTCTTCCAACATTACTCTGACCCGGAGAACTACACTCATTAATTACTAGTTAACAATTAACGGTTGCTTATTAGTATGAATACGAACTGTCATTCATGCGAAAGTCCATCTTCCAAAGTCCCGAAGCAGGGATATGGGTTAATGACAGGATTGCTCCTTGCGTTACTCCCCAAATGTCCGTTTTGTGTAATGGCCTTCACTGGTACTGCATTACTATGTGGTGAAGGCTCTGTTGTTGAAATTTCCCGAACACATAATTCTTTACTAACCATTTTGATCACAACCTTGTTATGCCTTGTGACCATTATCGGAATAGCGATGAATAATCGTGGTATCAGAACCTTGTATGCGTTGTTGATCGCGTCAACCGGAATTGCGCTTGTGATGTATAGCGTGATCAGGGATGGAGGCCAGCCCTTATATTATGGTGGGCTCTTCATGGTGTTTATGGGGATATGGCTGAATGGCAGTTTGTTCTGGTTTTTGAGAAAACTTGGGTTAATGCCTGGTCATTGGAAAAGGGCAGAAACAGTGAGCTGAATCATTGAATTATTAATGCGGTGCATTTTGAAAAATGCATGGCAGATTTTCCACTTATAAATTGAAATTAAGATGATTGCCCAGTCATTCCAGTATGAATCTCCCGGTTCTCTGTCTGAAGCAATATCGCTGCTTAACAAGTATGGCGATGATGCCAAGGTTCTTTCCGGCGGTCACAGCTTGATCCCCATGATGAAGCTGCGCCTGGCCACACCGGCCTACCTTATTGACATCAATGGTATTCCCGGACTCTCGCATATCAGCGAGGATGGCGGGATTGTCCGCATCGGCGCCCTCGTGAGGGAAGCTGAAGTGGAACATTCAGATCTTCTTGCAAAACATTTTCCCATTTTCCGTGATGTGACCAAACTCATTGCAGATCCGCAGGTCAGGAATATGGGCACATTGGGTGGAAATCTTGCGCATGGCGATGCAGCCAATGACCATCCTGCAGTGATGCTGGCGCTCCGCGCGTCAGTAGCTATAACCAGTGCGGAGGGTGAGCGCGAAGTTCCCATTGATGAATTCTTTTTTGGGTTCTACATGACCGCAGTTCAGCAGGGCGAGATCCTCACCGAGATCAGGATCCCTGTTCCGCCAAACGGAACCGGAAGTGCGTATCACAAATTGGAACGCAAGGTGGGTGACTATGCAACTTCGGGAGCTGCGGTTCAATTGACCATTGGTGAAATGGGTGTTGTGACGGCGGTGGGTATCGGGCTTACCAATGTGAATTCAGTTCCCTTACGTGCCGTACGAAGTGAAGAAGCATTGCTGGGTAAACCGCTGAGTGAGGAAACTATTGCACTGGCTGCCCAATATGCATCTGAAGACTGCAACCCCAGCGCTGATCTTCGCGGCAGTGAAGAATATAAGCGCCATGTTACTGGTGTGCTTGTCAAACGTATGATACATAAGGCAGCGGAAAGGGCCTTGAATTGATCAACCCGGAATCCGGAATAAAAACAAAAACTTTTATGAATAAAACAATAAACGTAACTGTTAACGGCACCAAGCATACCCTGGACGTGGAACCCAGGCTGCTGCTGGTGCATATGATCAGGGAGGTCCTGAATTTAACAGGCACACATATCGGCTGCGACACCAGCAGTTGCGGTGCCTGCACCATCCTGCTTAATGGCAAAAGCATCAAAAGCTGCACCGTACTTGCAGTACAGGCCGATGGAAAGTCGATCACTACCATCGAAGGCCTGGCGCCGGAAGGCGGACCTTTGCATCCATTGCAGGAAGGCTTTAAAGAGAACCATGGTTTGCACTGTGGTTTCTGCACGCCTGGCATGATCCTGAGAGCGCATGAATTGCTGGAAAAAAATCCGAATCCCACAGAAGACGAAATCCGCTGGGGCATATCCGGAAATCTCTGCCGCTGCACCGGTTACAACAATATCGTTAAAGCGATCACCTGGGCCGGTACTAAAATGCGGGGCGAGGAAACTCCTTCAACCGAGCCTGAATTTGTATAGACATTTTAAACAACAATTAAATCATTATATATGATTCAATGTAAAACTTCAAAGGCCATCGGTGGTATGGGTCACTCCATGAAACGTAAAGAAGACGTACGTTTCATCCAGGGTAAGGGCCACTATGTGGATGATATCAAACTGCCGGGCATGTTGTATATGGACATCGTTCGCAGTCCTTACGCTTATGCAAAGATCAAGAACATCAATATCGAAGCTGCGATGAAAGTGCCAGGTGTCATAGCCGTGGTTACAGGCCGGGATCTTGAAAAATACAACCTGCACTGGATGCCTACACTGATGAGCGATACCCAAATGGTATTGCCTACTGATACAGTCATGTACCAGGCGCAGGAAGTGGCTGCCGTGATCGCAACCACCAAATACGCCGCAAGGGACGGACGCGAAGCCGTGATCGTTGAGTATGAACCCATGAAGGCGGTGATAGATCCATACAAAGCCATGGATCCTTCAGCACCGGTGTTACGTACAGACAAAGCGGGTAAGAAAGACAATCATATCTGGCATTGGGAAGTGGGTGATAAGGCTAAAACAGAAGATGTATTCTCCAAGGCTGATGTAGTGGTAAAAGAGGAAATGTACATACCACGGATACATGTGGCCAGTATTGAAACCTGTGGTTGCGTGGCTGATTATGATAAAGTGAATAATCATCTTACCATGTACATGACAACACAGGCACCGCATGCCATCAGAACAGTGATTGCACTCGTAGCTGGTCACGTTGGTTTGACAGAAGAAAAAATACGCGTGGTCAGTCCTGATATTGGTGGAGGCTTCGGCGGTAAGGTTCCTGTATATCCTGGTTATGTCATTGCGATCGCAGTATCCTTCCTGGTGGGTAAACCGGTGAAATGGATCGAAGACCGCAGTGAAAACCTGCAGGCCGACAGTTTCGCACGTGATTATCATATTACAGCGGAAATGGCCGGAACCAAAGATGGAAAGATCCTCGCTACCAGGTTCAAAGTGCTGGCCGATCACGGGTATACCGATGCTTCGGCAAACCCTTCTAAATTCCCTACGGGTATGTTCAGTATAGCTACAGGAAGTTATGACTATGATACTACCTATATGGAATGTGATGCGGTGTATACCAACAAGCCCCCGGGAGGTGTGGCATATCGTTGCTCATTCCGTGTAACGGAAGCCGTTCATGCCATTGAGCGCATAACAGACCGGTTCGCATTTGAAATTGGTAAAGATCCGGCAGATATTCGTTTCCAGAATTTTATCCATAAAGATCAGTTCCCATGGAAATCTCCAACGGGATGGATCTATGACAGCGGTGATTATCATGCCGGGCTGCATAAGGCATTAGCCGCGATCGATTATGAAAATCTGCGCCGCGAACAGGCGGAGAAAAGAGCCAGGGGAGAATTGATGGGGATCGGTATTTCAACCTTTACAGAGATCGTAGGTGCGGGTCCTTCAAAAGACTTCGACATACTTGGTATCAAGATGTTTGACAGTGCCGAGATCCGTGTACATCCAACTGGTAAGGCCATTGCAAGATTTGGTACCAAAAGCCAGGGACAGGGACATGAGACCACCTATGCGCAGATCATTGCTGAAGAGCTGGGAATACCCATGGAGAATATCCAGGTGGAAGAGGGTGATACAGATACCGCTCCCTATGGACTGGGAACCTATGCTTCACGAAGCACGCCAACAGCTGGTGCCGCTGCTGCAGTGGCAGCTCGTAAACTTCGGGATAAAGCCAGGAAGATCGCAGCCTACCTGCTGGAAGTGAGCGAAGATGACCTGGAGTGGGAGCCGGGTAAATTCCATGTGAAAGGAGCTCCTGAAAAATCAAAGACCATCCAGGAGATCGTGTTTGCTGCATATACCAACCATCCCCAGGGCATGGAGGCTGGATTCGAAGCGACACATTATTACGATCCGCCAAACCTCACTTTCCCGTCAGGAGCCTATGTCTGTGTTGTAGACATAGACAATGAAACCTTCGAGATCAAAGTTCGCCGGTTTGTTGCTATCGATGATTGTGGACATATCATCAATCCTATGATCGTGCAGGGCCAGGTACATGGTGGCCTCACACAGGGTATCGCACCGGCGATGTATGAAGAACTGATCTACGATGAGCAGGGTAATATCCTGAATGGAACCCTGATGGATTACCTGGTACCTACAGCTGTTGAGTCTCCACATTGGGAAACCGGACATACGGTAACTCCTTCTCCTCACCACCCGATAGGTGCCAAAGGTGTTGGTGAATCGCCAACCGTGGGAGCTCCTCCGGCTATTGCCAATGCCATAGTGGATGCACTTTCACCATTTGGGATCACCCACATGGATATTCCTATTACACCCAATAAGGTATTCAAGGCGTTGAGGGATAAAGGAGTAATTAAATAGCAGTTAGCGGAGAGCAGATAGCAGTGAGCAGCGAAATAACTGCTCACTGCTTACCGCTCACTGCTCACTGCAATAACGAATAAAATGAAAAACTATGAACGTAAATATTTCAAAAACCTTTCATGTTGAGCATCCGATCGAAGTGGTTTGGGCTAACATCACCAATCCGGAAAAGATCGTAGTTTGTGTGCCCGGTGCTTCCCTGACCGAAATGGTGGATGCTGATCATTTTAAAGGAGAAGTAGAGCTTAAATTCGGTCCGGTTAAAGCCAAATACGGTGGCGATATCAGCTTCCTCGAACGCAATGCTGACACCCACAGCATGAAGATGAAAGGGGTAGGCACTGATGTTAAAGGGAAGGGCGGAGCAGATATGTTGCTCAATGGATTGCTCACAGCGAAAGACGGTGGAACGGAAGTGAATGTGATGATGGATGTTACAGTTCAGGGGATGCTGGCACAATTCGGAAGCAGGCTTGCTTCAGATGCCACTACCCATGTGCTGGACCAGTTCATCAGCAATTTCAAAAACCAGCTTGATGGTAAGGAAGTCAGCGGTTCACTCAATGCAGCGGGGATGATGGGAAGCATGATCAAAGGTATGTTTGGCTCTAAATAAATGATATTGGAAAACTTAAATAATCCGGAACAACTGATCCGTTTTCTTGACGAACACCAGTATGTGGCTGACGAGGAGTTGGTGACTTCGTTATACCTTTTGCTGAAACTGAACAAGCCACTTTTACTGGAAGGACCGCCGGGTGTAGGTAAAACAGAAGCCGCACTCGTGCTTTCGCAATGGCTGGATACCAAGCTGATCCGGCTGCAGTGTTATGAAGGCCTGGATCTCAGTACCTCGGTTTATGAATGGAACTACCAGAAACAGTTGCTGGGAATCCGCTTGCAGGAAGGCAGTGACCTGAGTGTGGCAGAAAAAGAGAAGCAGATCTTCAGCGATGAATATCTTCTTAAACGTCCCTTGCTCAGTGCGATCACTGAAACAGAGAAACCCCCGGTATTGCTGATAGATGAACTGGACCGGAGCGATGAGGAAT
This sequence comes from Chitinophagaceae bacterium, assembly GCA_035298945.1. Taxonomy (GTDB): domain Bacteria; phylum Bacteroidota; class Bacteroidia; order Chitinophagales; family Chitinophagaceae; genus Pollutibacter. Next base: position 24,665 of record DATGXN010000392.1, read on the forward strand.
TTGAAGCATTCCTGCTTGAACTCTTATCCGCTTTCCAGATCACCATCCCGGAACTCGGTACCATCAAAGCGGTACATAAGCCATACGTTATACTAACGTCTAACCGTACACGTGAATTAAGCGATGCACTGAAGCGGAGATGTCTGTATCACTGGATCGATTATCCTGATGTAGCCAAGGAAATGAAGATCGTGAAGAAAAGATTGCCGGGTATTGAGCAGCATCTGCTGGAACAGGTAGTGGGTTATGTTCACCAGTTCAGACAAAAAAAGCTGGTCAAGGTGCCCGGCGTCAGCGAAACCATCGACTGGGCCGAAAGCCTTATGGCATTGGGGTTAAGGGATGTGAACAAGGAAGCGATTGACAAAACACTGGGCTCCATACTAAAGTCAACCGAGGATATAGCATTGGTTAAAGCAGATCTAATAGCATTTTGATAACGTGGAGAAGATTCAGGCATTTCAGACCAATAGCCTGTCAGAAGGGATAATGGCTTTTGCGCGGTTCGCAAGAAGCCACGGAATGAATATTGGAATCCAGGAAACCCAGGATGCACTGCAGGCATCAGCTGCAGGTCTCCTGACCAATCGGTCCATGTTCAAGAATGCATTGAAGGCTTTATTCTGCACTTCTCCTGAAGAGGGTAGGCAATTTGAAAAGCTGTTCATCCTTTTCTGGGATACCAACCCGCTTGATCTTGAAGAACGTAAGAATGAGACGAAGTTGGAAGGCAGTGTGACAAAAAAAACAAATTCCTCCCTGGTGATGCTGGGCGTTGGCAAATCAGAACCTTCGGATGAAGAAGCAAGCAATGTCAGTGGAGCCAATTCGGAAGAAAGACTGAAGAAAGTGGACCTTTCCCTGCTCAATACGATGGAGGCGGATGAACTGGAAGACATAGCCAGGAGACTTTGCCGGCAGATGGCCGTCAGGATGCGCAGACGAATGAAACAACACCGTCGCCAGGGGCAGATCAATATGCGGAGGACGATCAGGAAAAGCATAGCCTCGGGCGGTGAACCGATAGATCTTTTTCACAGGCTGAATTCGCCGAAAAAGCAGCGGCTGATTGTTCTGCTGGATGTGAGCGGATCCATGGACAAATACAGTTTCTTCCTGTTGCGATTCATATGTGCACTCCGTGAGCATTTCCGGCAGTTGGAAGCTTTTGTTTTCAGCACTTCATTAAAACGGATCACTCACGCATTGGACAAACAGAATCTTGGTACCGTATTGAAGGATATCAGTGAGCATGCAGATAACTGGAGCAGTGGAACAAGGATAGGGGAATGCCTGCAACAATTTTCGGAAACCTATGGAAAGCGTATGTTGAATGGATCACCGGTAGTTTTAATATTGAGTGATGGACTTGATACAGGCGATGCCAGCCTGTTGGGAGCGGAATTACAAAAGATACACCGCCGCGCTAAAAAAGTGATATGGCTGAATCCGTTAAAAGGATCAAAGGGCTATGCTCCATTGGCAAAGGGGATGAAGGCGGCACTGCCTTCTGTTGATGATTTCAGGAGTGCCCATAACCTGGAAAGTTTGTTGGAACTGGAAAACATATTATCAAATGCTTGAGAAACATATTGAACAGGTACAGGAGCTGAAGAAAAAGAACGAGCCATTTGCGCTCGCTGTGGTGGTACGCCGTGATGCTCCCAGTAGCGGTAAAGTGGGTGACCAGGCCCTGATCCGGAAAACAGGCCATCTCGAAGGATGGATCGGTGGGGGATGTGTAAGCGGCATTGTACTTAAAGAAGCCCTTGATGCCATCAGGAGTGGTAAAGCCCGGTTGGTACGTATCGGTAAGCACCTCGTGGATTCTCAGATCCAGGAAGGTGTGATGGAATACAAGATGACCTGCCAGAGTGAAGGCACAGTAGAAGTGTTTATCGAACCTGTTCTTCCGCAGCCCCATCTAGTAGTGATCGGAAAATCAGAGATCGCCAAATCATTAGTAAAACTGGCCCGCACAGCTGGATACCGCATCACCGGAGTAGGACAGGATGCCAACCTGAAAACCTATGATAAAGTGGATGAGCTGATCACGCATTATGATCTTTCGGGTTTGAAGACTTCTCCTGCGAGTTTTATCGTCATAGCCACCCAGGGTGAGAACGACGAAAAAGCACTGATAGAAGCATTGAACAAAGATTGTTCATATATCGGCTTCGTGGCCAGCCGTAAAAAAATGGCTGCTATATCTGCCTATCTCATTGATGCAGGTATCGATCCTAAGAAAGTGGAGGGCATTCATTCGCCGGCAGGTATAGACATCAATGCAAAACTGCCCGACGAAGTGGCGATCAGCATCCTGGCAGAGATCATACAAGTGAAAAACAGCCTTGACGTGGTGGTGTCTTTTGACCAGTTAAACGCATCTTCACCTGGTGAAGGTCCGGCGCCGAGTTTTTATATCAATCCCGTTTGTGGTATACCTGTGGACATGGCCCATCCCAAACATATTATCGAGTATAAAGGAGAAAAAGTATATTTCTGCTGTGATGGATGCAAGGTTAAATTTGAGAATGATCCCGAGAAATATATCCAGGCCAGGGCTATGGGTTTGAAGCCTGAAGGAATGTAAATTTTAAAGACTATTCAGTGAAAGAGATCAGGGAGATCATAAAAGCTTACGACAATGCAGTGCATGCCGGCAGAAAAGCGGCGCTGGCTGCAGTGGTTCATCTGGAAGGTTCTTCCTACCGCCGTCCCGGTGCACGGATGATTGTCAATGATGAAGGAGAATTGACGGGCGCTATCAGTGGCGGCTGCCTTGAAGGTGATGCATTGAGAAAGGCACTGCTGGTGCTGTCAAAGCAGCAATCCAAACTGGTCACCTACGATACCAGTGACGAAGATGATATGACCATTGGTATTCAACTGGGCTGTGCAGGTGTGATCCAGGTGCTGTTTGAACCCATCGATCCCAATCAACCCGATAATCCAATACAACTGTTAAGAAAAGTAGTAGCGGTCAGGCAGAATGCAGTTCTGGTCACTATGTTTTCCCTGGAAAAAAAACATGATGCGCAAGCAGGGACCTGCCTGCTCATGGAATCCAACGGAAATATTTCTGGCAGTATTCCTTACCCGGGAATCGAAGCCCTGGTGATGCAGGATGTTCAGGAGGCCATGCAGAATAAAAAGTCTTCCTTCAAACAATATTTCGATCAGGATGTGACGGTTACTGCATTCATAGAATTTCTGCAGCCTGCCGTTTCGATGATAGTAGTAGGTGCGGGCAATGACGCGATTCCCATGATGCAGATGGCTGATATCATTGGCTGGGATGTTCGGGTGGTTGATGGTAGAAATACACATGCAAAGCCGGAACGATTCGCAAGTGCCTGCCAGGTGCTGGTCAGCAAACCGGAAAAAGTATTGGAGCAGATCCCGATGGATGAGAGAACCGTGTTTGTAATGATGACCCATAACTATAATTACGATATGGCGATGCTCAAAGCCCTGCTACCAAAAAATATCCCGTATATAGGTATGCTGGGTCCCAGGAAAAAACTTGAACGCATGCTTGACGAAATAAAAGAGGGTGGTACGGTGATCACTAAGGACATGCTGGAAAAACTTTATGGTCCCACCGGGCTTGAAATAGGTGCGGAAACAGCAGAAGAGATCGCCCTTAGTATCATCTCCGAAATTCAGGCTGTAATGAATGCCAAGTCTGGCGGATTACTGCGCGAGAAAACTGATGTGATTCATTCCCGGGAAGAAACCAGGATCGAACAAAAAAGACTTTTAAAATAAATGGACTACCGGATCAATCGTTGTGGCATCCTGATCCTGGCTGCGGGGCAGAGTGCAAGGTTGGGCAGCCCCAAGCAATTGCTGGATTATGAGGGTATGTCTTTGATCAAAAGAGTGGCCGGTGCAGCGTTGGAATCGGGCCTGGGAAAGGTGACCGTTGTACTGGGTGCCCATGCCAATCAGGTCAGGACTTAACTGGATAGGCCTGATCTGTGTTTAATAGAGAACAGTGATTGGGAAGAAGGCATGGCGTCTTCCCTGCGGGCGGGGGTCAAGGCGGTCATAAGCGAGGATGAAAATATTGATGGATTGATGATCCTGGTCTGTGATCAGCCGCATCTGGGTAAAACGGTCCTGCAGCAATTACTGCGGATCCAAAGAGAATCTGGACTTCCACTGGCGGCCTGTGTGTATGATGGCAAGGCAGGCACCCCGGCATTGTTCCATAAGAGCTTATTCCCGGAACTGCTGGCATTGACCGGCGATACGGGAGCAAGAAAGCTGATCAACCGATATGGCGATCAGGTTGCCAAACTGGCTTTCGAGAAAGGGAATATCGATATTGACACAAAAGAAGATTACGAGAAATTGATCGGGAATAAATAACTTATAGAATGATCGTAGACGGTTTCAACAGGGTACATGATTATCTGAGAATCTCATTGACAGACAACTGCAATCTGCGATGTTTTTATTGCATGCCCGATGAGCATTACGATTTTACGCCTGCAAGCAGGCTGATGCAGGCAGAAGAGATTGAATCCATTTCAAAAATATTTGTAGAAAACGGGGTACGCAAGATCAGGCTCACTGGCGGGGAACCGTTGGTGCGTAAAGATGCAGGGGACATCATTCGCCGGCTTTCCAAACTGCCGGTCAAACTAACGCTCACAACAAATGGCACCCGGCTTCATGAATATGTGGAAGTGTTGAAAGATGCAGGGATCACGTCGCTCAATATCAGCCTGGATACACTGGATAAAGACAGGTTCATGCTGATGACCAAGCGGGATCAGTACGACAGGGTATTCAGCAATATCAATATGATGGTGGATTTCGGGTTTCACGTGAAAGTGAATGTGGTGGTCATGAAAGGCCTGAATGATGAGGAGATCAGTGATTTTATCAGGTGGACCCACGATAACCCCATCCATGTACGCTTCATAGAATTCATGCCCTTCAGTGGCAACAGGTGGAACAGCGAGCGGGTGATGACCTGGCAGCAGATCCTTGAAGTGGCAGGCAGGGAATTTGAGATCATTCCCATTCAACGGGAGAAGCATGAGACCGCAAAGAAATATATGGTTCCCGGCTCGCAGGGAACATTTGCGGTAATCAGCACCATGAGCGCACCATTCTGCGGCGACTGTAACCGCATGCGCCTCACTGCAGATGGCAAAATGAAGAACTGCCTTTTTTCACAAACCGAAACAGACCTTCTTACGCCATTCAGGAATGGTGAAGATATTGTTCCGATGATCTATCAAAGTATCCTTGATAAGAAGAAAGCACTAGGTGGCCAGTTCACTACAGATATGGACAAGATTGAGACTTCAAAACTGGAGAACAGGAGTATGATCACTATAGGAGGGTAATATAAATTGAAGAAAATTAAATCGAATTGATGCTTCAGATGATACCGGTGGAACAGGCCAAGCAGTTGATAGAACAGCATATTACCCGTTTATCGATTGTGAGTATGCCTTTGCATAAGGCCATGGGACTTGTGCTGGCGGAAGACCTGATCGCTCCCTATAATATTCCTGCCTATCCGCAATCCAGCATGGATGGCTATGCACTGGCATTCGACAGTGTGGGGACTGATATCGTTATAGATGGTGAGATGGCTGCTGGCAGCGGTGAATTTATTAGGATGAAACGAGGTGTTGCTGTAAGGATATTTACCGGGGCTGCGGTACCCGAAGGAGCAGACACCGTAGTACCACAAGAGAAGATAAAACTTGATGGCAACAAGCTGTTGATCACTGACGCCAATCTGAAAAGAGGAGATAATGTGAGGCCGGTTGGATCAGAGATCAGGAAAGCTG
>DATGXN010000393.1:0-9535 GCA_035298945.1 Chitinophagaceae bacterium
GTTCAAACTCCAGACGATCTTCTCTTTTCCCCTGAAAATCATCCTGTTACCGATCTCTCCAACCAGTTTTGGGAATGCAAAATATCCATGAGCTCTTTTCCTGTGCTGGCCCAAAGGTCCCTGGTTGCGGAGTAGTCTTTCAAAAATATCTGCCATCTTTCTAGTTTTATAGCCAAATTTGCAGCTGCAAAAATACGGCATTTAGCTTAATGCTATATTGCATTCCAGCTCTTGTTATTCACCACTTTTCAATCTGACACGTAAATGAGACCCTTAGTATTGGCTTTTTTTCTCGTCTGTTCCTGTCTGAATATCAACGCGCAAACCAAAACTGAGCGGCCCAAACTGATGGTCGGCCTCATGGTTGACCAGATGAGGTGGGATTATTTATATAAATATGCCAATCGCTACGGGGCCGATGGCTTCAAACGGCTGTTACGGGAGGGGTTCACCTGTGAAAATACCTATATCCCCTATGCGCAAACGGTAACGGCCTGTGGACACGCTTCGGTGTATACCGGTTCAGTACCGGCGATAAATGATATTATCGGGAACGATTGGTATAGCCGGGAGAAGAAAAGAATGATCTATTGTGTGGAAGATGAATCTGTGAAGCTGGTGGGTAGCCAGAAACCTCAGCCCATGTCGCCCAAAAATCTATCCGTGACCACCATGTGTGATGAACTGAGGATCGCCACCAACTACAAAGCCAAAGTGATCGGGATCGCGATCAAGGACAGGGGCGGGATCTTGCCTGCAGGCCATGCAGCCAATGCGGCATATTGGTATGAAGGATCTTCCGGAAACTGGATCAGCAGCAGTTATTATATGAACGACCTACCTGGATGGGTGAATTCTTTTAACAAGAGAAAAGTGCCGGATTCTTTATATAAGAATGATTGGAATACGATGTATCCGGTCAATACCTATACGTTGAGTGATGAAGATGATAAGATCTATGAAGGGAAGTTCAGCAATGAAAGCAAACCCGTGTTCCCGCACAAGATCAGTGATTTTTCAGGAAAGGATTATGAAGTGATATCGTCTACTCCGTATGGAAATACCATGACCCTGGAATTTGCAAAGCAGGCGATAGTGGCGGAAGGATTGGGTGCAGATGATATTACAGATTTCCTCGCATTGAGCCTGTCTTCACCAGACTATGTTGGCCATAAATACGGACCGAACTCCATTGAAGTGGAAGACACGTATCTGAGGCTGGACAAAGAACTGGCTTCATTCTTCAAATTCCTGGATGAGAAATTCGGAAAGAATTATACGGTGTTCCTTACAGCGGATCATGGAGTGGCTCAATCTCCTGCCTATTCCCGTTTGAACAAATTACCCGGCGGCGTGTGGAACCCAACCACTTCAACTGCAGTCAAGAATACCATTAATAATTTCGGATTAAAGAATTTTATAGAAAATATTTCGAACTACCAGGTATTCCTGAACAGGTTCGCCATTGACAGCGCCAAACTCAGATTTTCCGAAGTGAAATCTTTTTTCATCAATGAATTGAATAAAGAAGATGCGGTGCACTATGCATTCGACAATGAAAAGATCAATGAGGCCAGTTTGCCTTTCGAAGTAAAAGAAAAATTCATCAAAGGATTTCAGCCGAATATGTCGGGCGATATCCAGGTGATCATGAAATCGGGTTATTATCCCTGGGCCAGTGAAGGCACTGGTGCCACCCATGGAGCCTGGTATCCTTATGATGCGCATATCCCTTTTGTGTTGATGGGTTGGGGGATCAAACCGGGAGCGTTATACCGGAATGTGAATATGTCTGATATAGCACCCACTATTTGCAGTCTGCTCCACATTCAGATGCCCAGTGGAAATGTGGGTAACGCAGTTGGGGAGGCCATAGGTAAGTATTAAATTGCGGGCATGAAACAATATCATGATCTGCTTCAGCATATCCTGGACAAGGGAGCGCAGAAGCACGACAGAACGGGCACGGGAACCATATCGGTATTCGGGTACCAGATGAGATTTGACCTGAAAGAAGGATTTCCGATGGTGACCACCAAGAAATTGCACCTGCGGAGCATCATTCATGAATTGCTTTGGTTTTTAAAAGGCGAAACCAATATCAAATATCTCAAGGAGAATGGCGTGAGTATTTGGGACGAATGGGCCGATGAGAACGGCGAGCTTGGTCCTGTTTACGGCAAGCAGTGGAGGAGTTGGGAGGGGGCCGATGGTAAAACTATAGACCAGATCAGCTGGCTGATCAATGAGATCAGGAAAAATCCAGACAGCAGGAGGCTTATCATCAGTGCATGGAATGTGGCTGATCTTCCAAAGATGGCGCTGATGCCCTGCCATAGTTTATTCCAGTTTTATGTTGCCGAAGGCAAACTGAGTTGCCAGTTATATCAGCGCTCAGCTGATGTGTTTTTGGGTGTGCCTTTCAATATTGCTTCTTATGCTTTATTGACTTTGATGGTGGCCCAGGTTTGCGACCTGGAGCCTGGCGATTTTGTACACAGTTTCGGGGATGTGCATTTGTATAACAATCATATTGAGCAGGCCAAACTGCAATTGAGCAGAACGCCTTTTGCACTGCCGGTGATGAAGCTGAATCCGGATGTGAAAGATATTTTCGGATTCAGGTATGAAGATTTTGAGTTGCAGAATTATCAGAGTCACCCTGGCATTAAAGCGCCGGTGGCGATTTAATCAGGTGAGAGGCGAGAGGCATAAGGCGAGAGGAATCCTCTCTCGCCTTTTGCCTACCACCTCTCGCCTCAAAATATACATATGATCATATCACACATCGTCGCAGCTGGTGAGGACAACGAGATCGGTAAGCAGAACCAGCTTTTATGGAAACTGCCGAACGATATGAAGTTCTTCAAGAACACCACCTGGGGTATGCCTGTGATCATGGGGAGGAAGACCTACGAATCCATTGCGGGTGACCCTTTGCCCGGCAGGATCAATATCATTGTAACCAGCAACGGTGATTATGATCCAAAAAACGAAAAAGCTATAGTGGTCACTGATTTGGAGAAAGCCATTGAAAAAGCAAAAGAAACGGATTGCAAAGAAGCATTTGTGATTGGCGGCGGTGAGATCTACAAACTGGCCATGCCTTATACTGACCGTATTTACCTGACCCGCGTTCATCATAATTTCCCCGAAGCTGAAGTGTTCTATCCAGAGATCAGGAATGAAGGCTGGAAGAAAGTTTCTGCACTGGATTTCCCTGCTGATGATAAGCACGCGTTTGCTTATACATTTGAGGTGTGGGAGCGGGAGGTGTAGGTAATAGGCGAAAGGCGAAAGGCGAGAGGCTTGACTCCTTTATTCTCTCGCCTCCAACCTCTGGCCTGTCCCGCTATCCTGAATCTACCGAATGACATGTACAATACTCTACAACTCGGAATTAAATACATCAACTTCCTCCTCACTGCCAACAATGGCCGGGGCCATGGAATGCATTCACCATTTGTGTACGACCTGATCCGGAATGTATTGATGGACAAAACATACCATGAAGCCTATAAAAAGCCGGAGGAATACAGGAAGAAATTATTGAATGATGACAGTGTGCTTGAGATAGAGGACATGGGTGCAGGATCGGTATCGGGCACAACAAAAAAAAGAACAGTATCCGAAATTGCCAAAACTTCGGTTAAGCATAAGCGTTATAGTCAGCTCCTGTACCGGTTGGCATCTTATTACAAATATGGCAGGATCCTGGAGTTAGGGACTTCCCTGGGGGTGACGAGTTCTTACCTGGCGCAGGTGCCGGTACTGGAAGAACTGGTGACCATGGAAGGGGCGGATGCGGTGGCGGATATCGCGGAAGGGGAGTTATCAAAATATGGTAAAGTGCGGGTGGTCAGGGGAAACTTTGATCAACAGGTTGCAGGTGGCAGGTTGCAGGTGGCAGTGAGCGGTGAGCAGGAAGCAGTGAGCAGAACTAATTTGGAAAAAGTGGTTTCCGACATGCCGCGCATCGACCTGGCTTTTGTAGATGGCAATCACCGGAAAGAACCCACGTTGAGGTATTTCGAAACCATCTTCCCAAAAACCCATGAGGGTTCCTGCATTATTTTTGACGACATCCACTGGAGCGCAGAAATGGAAGAGGCCTGGGAAAAGATCCGGAAAGATGAGCGGGTAAAATTGAGTATCGATCTGTTTTTCATAGGGATAGTGTTCTTCCGAACCGAATTCCGGGAGAAGCAGCACTTCAGTATCAGGTATTGAACTGAGTATTATCATCCAGTTCTTCTATAAAATCTCTAACTTAGCCGCTCTCAGAATAATACTGAATATGATTATAGGCGTTCTCAAAGAACCCTCCACAGAAACACGAGTATCCTTAGTACCAGAAACGGTATCGGCTTTTACTAAAAAGGGTTTGCAGGTATGGGTTGAATCAAGCGCGGGGGCAACTGCCTTTTGCACTGATGAAGCTTATGTGCAGGCAGGAGCTACGATCGGGGAGAGGAATAAGATCATTGACGCGGCAGACATCATTCTTGCCATCCATATACCCGCCGACCTCGCATCATTTCCGAAAGGTAAAGTGCTGACCGGCGTTTACATGCCACTGATGTTCAGGGAGGGGGTACAGAATATGGCCGATGGAGGTCATACTGTTTTCAGTCTTGATATGCTGCCCCGCACTACCAGGGCCCAGGCCATGGACGTGCTGTCCAGCCAGGCCAATATCGCAGGCTATAAGGCTGTGCTGCTGGCCGCTAATTCGTTCCCAAGATATTTTCCCATGTTCATGACCGCGGCGGGTAGCATTCCTCCTGCCAAAGTGCTGATCCTGGGTGCCGGTGTGGCGGGTCTGCAGGCCATTGCCACCGCGCGCAGACTGGGAGCCGTTGTGGAAGTGTTCGACACCAGGCCTGCCGTGAAGGAAGAAGTGATGAGTCTGGGTGCCAAATTCGTTGAAGTGGAAGGTGCGGCCGATGCTTCCAAAGCAGGCGGATATGCCGTGGAACAAACAGAAGAATACAAACAGAAACAACAGGCACGTATAGCCGAAGCAGTAAAAAAATCAGACATCATCATCACCACGGCACAGATCCCGGGCAAGAAAGCCCCGATCCTGCTTACGGAAGACATGCTGCACAGCATGAAGAATGGTTCGGTGGTCATCGACCTGGCTGCAGCAACCGGGGGCAACACGCCTTTTACTAAAAATAATGAGACTGTGCATCATAACGGTGTGGCCATCATTGGCAACAGCAATCTGCAGGCTACACTTCCATTTGATGCCAGCAAACTCTATTCAAAAAATGTTTTCAATTTCCTCCAGTTGATCATCAACAAAGAAGGGAACCTGAACCTGAATTTCGAAGATGACCTGGTAAAAGGTTCATGCATTACCCGCGATGGAGCGGTTGTACATGAGCGCTTAAAATAACAACGTATGAATGATATCTTAAGTTGGGTATTTGAACATCAGCAAATGATCTACATCGTGATCCTCTCCATCTTCCTGGGTGTTGAGGTGATCGGTCGTGTACCATCGGTATTACACACGCCGTTGATGAGTGGGGCCAATGCCATACATGGTGTAGTGATCATCGGGGCCATCATCGTCATGGGACAGGCCAAAGAAGATAATTACCTGGCGCTGATACTTGGATTCCTGGCCGTGGTGCTGGGTACACTGAACGTAGTGGGCGGATTTGTGGTGACAGACAGGATGCTGGAAATGTTTAAAAAGAAAAAGTAGAATTTCATCATGGGAATTAGTTTGCTCGTTATAGCTTATCTGATCGGATCCGTGACCTTTATATTGGGATTGAAAATGCTTTCACATCCTGACACTGCGCGCAGGGGTAACCTGATCGCCGCAGCGGGCATGATCATAGCCATCATCGGCACCATCTTCCTATATGAAAAAGATGGGGCAAGGCTGGGCAACTATGCCTGGATATTCGGAGGTCTTCTTATCGGTTCTATCATAGGTACACTGGCTGCCAAAAAAGTACAGATGACGGCGATGCCGGAAATGGTGAGCCTGTTCAACGGAATGGGTGGTGCCTGTGCGGCCCTGATCTCCATGGTGGAATATGATCACCTCAGCCACGAGGGATTTGTGGTCAATGGAGGTCCTGTTCCCGTAGGCACTTTGATCGCCATTGTGATGGGACTGATCATTGGTACTGTATCATTTGCAGGATCGGTGATAGCCTGGGGTAAACTGAATGGCAAGATCAAGGATTTTGTTTTCAAAGGCCAGCACATGCTCAACATGCTGTTGCTGCTGTTGATGATAGGTGTAGCTGCCCATATAGTTTATTGGGGTGCTGAGTCAAGTGCAATAATGTTCTACCTGTTATTTGCAATGGCGGTAGTGTATGGTGTGATGTTCGTTTTCCCAATCGGCGGTGCAGATATGCCGGTGGTTATTTCATTATTGAACTCATTTACCGGCGTGGCTGCGGCCTCCGGCGGTTTCCTCTATAATAATCCTGTCATGCTTACCGGTGGTATCCTGGTGGGAGCTGCAGGTACTTTACTTACGATATTGATGTGCAAGGCCATGAACCGCTCACTGCAGAATGTTTTGATCGGTTCTTTCGGTGCATCGGCGCATGCAACGCCCGGTGTTGCTGCAAAAAGCGGAGGGGCTTATAAAGAGATCTCACTTTCCGATGCTGCCATGGTGATGAGCTATGCCAACAGGGTGATGATCGTTCCCGGTTACGGACTGGCTGTTGCCCAGGCCCAGCACACCTGCCACGAGCTGGAAAAACTGCTGGAATCAAAAGGTGTGGAAGTGCTTTATGCGATACATCCTGTAGCAGGACGTATGCCCGGCCACATGAACGTATTGCTTGCTGAAGCCGATGTGAGTTATGATAAGCTGCAGGAAATGGAGCAGGCCAACGAAGAATTTAAAACAACCGATGTTGTACTGATATTGGGCGCCAATGATGTGGTGAATCCCGCTGCAAAAACAGATCCGGCATCTCCTATTTATGGTATGCCCATCCTGGAAGTGGAAGAAGCCAAAACCGTGATCGTGAACAAACGGAGCATGAAACCAGGCTATGCTGGTATCGAAAACCAGTTATTCTACAAGCCCAAAACCTCCATGTTGTTCGGGGATGCTAAAAAGGCACTGCAGGATCTGATCGCTGAGATCAAAAATGTGTGATAAAGTCAAAAGTCAAAATTCAAAAGTCAAAAAAGAATTATAATTTGACTTTTTAGTTTTGACTTTTGAATTTATATATGATGCATAAATTACTCTTCGCCTCCTTCTTATTAATTTCTTCCGCCTCCTTCGCCCAAAAGATCTCCGGATTTTCTGATGCAGATGCATCCCGCCAGATCCAGTGGGAAAAAAAGTTTGACTCCCTGCTGAGTACGTCCAACCAGGATGAATGGATGAAGTATATGACATCCAAACCCCATCACGTGGGATCCCCCCAGGGCAAGGCCAATGCTGAGTTCATGGCTACACTGTTCAGAAAATGGGGTTATGATACTAAAGTGGAAGTCTATAATGTATTGTTCCCTACTCCAAAAACAAGATTGGTGGAATTGACGGGCGCTAAGCCATTCAAGGCAAAGCTTGAGGAGCCTGCATTAAAAGAAGATCGCACATCGGGAATAAAAACGGACCAACTGCCTACTTACAATGCATTTTCTGCAGATGGTGATGTTACTGCTGAACTGGTATTCGTGAACCGTGGTATACCAGCCGATTATGAAGAACTGGAAAGAAGGGGTATCAGCGTAAAAGGGAAGATCGTCATTGCAAAATACGGCGGCTCATGGCGCGGCATCAAGCCGAAAGTAGCGGCTGAAAAAGGTGCAATTGGTTGCCTGATCTATTCAGATCCTGCAGATGACGGTTATGCAGCAGGTGATGTATATCCACAAGGTCCTTACAGGCCATCATTTGGCGCGCAACGCGGTTCAGTGATGGATATGCCCATTGCGCCAGGTGATCCCCTGACGCCTTTTGCAGGCGCCACTGAGAATGCAAAACGCCTTGACAGAAATGACGCCGTCACCATCATGAAAATTCCTGTTCTTCCTATTTCCTATGAAGATGCATTGCCATTGCTCCAATCTTTACAGGGGCCGGTAGTGCCTGATGGCTGGAGAGGCGGGTTGCCCATTACTTATCATATGGGTCCTTCAGTAGAAAAAGTTCATTTGAAACTTGCCTTCAACTGGGATATAAAACCACTGTATAATGTGATCGCTACACTAAAAGGTTCTGAATTCCCTGATGAATGGGTACTCCGGGGCAACCACCACGATGCCTGGGTATTTGGCGCTGCAGATCCAGTCAGCGGGTTGGTATCAGAAATGGAAGAAGCCCGGGTGATCGGTGAAATGGTGAAGCAGGGGTATAAGCTGAAAAGATCTTTGGTCTATTGCGCCTGGGATGGGGAAGAGCCTGCACTGTTGGGTTCTACGGAATGGGTGGAAGACCACCAGGAAGAACTGAAAAAGAAAGCCGTGGCCTATGTGAATTCTGATGGAAACTCCAGGGGCTTTGTATCAGTAGGGGGAACTCATGGATTTGAACCCTTCTTCAATGAAATAGCAGGTGAAGTAAAAGATCCGCAAACGGGAGTAAGTGTAAAGCAAAGAGTATATGCCCGGCAGATGTCGCAGGGTAATAGTGCTACACGTGCCAGGCTGAGCGGGAAACCTTCTATAAAGATGAGTGCACTGGGTGCAGGCTCTGATTATTCGCCATTCCTGCAATATCTCGGCATATCATCTTTCAACCTCGGATACGGTGGCGAAGGCAGTGGTGGAGAGTATCATTCCATCTATGATTCCTATGATCATTTCATCCGGTTCAAAGATCCTGGTTTCGTTTATGGATCAGCGTTAGCAAGCACAGCGGGACGCGTGATGATGCGCCTGGCCAATGCAGAAGTGATCCCCATGAATTTCACATCTTTCTATACCACAGTGAACGACTATGTAACTGAGATCAAGGCCATGGCCGACCAGATGCGTACAGATGCGGAGTGGGATCAGAAACTGGCGAAGGAGAAATTATATGAACTGGCTGCAGACCCTAAGTTGAAGGTGGGTCCACCCATTCAGAAATCAGAAGTTCCTTATTTCGACTTTTCGAAACTGGAGAACAGCCTGGTGGAGTTGAAAAAGAAAGCCGATGAGTTCAATACACTCTCGCCCGCAGCCATGAAGTTGAGTGCGGATAAGAAGAAGAAGCTGAATGAGATACTTTATATGGCGGAGAGAAGTCTGGTCAGGGAAGAAGGCCTGCCCCGCCGCAAATGGTGGAAGCACCAGATCTATGCGCCGGGATTCTATACGGGTTATGGCGTGAAAACCATTCCGGGCGTGCGTGAGAGCATTGAAGAAAGGCAATGGAAAGAAGCGCAGGAGAATATAAATATCGTGGCGGAAACGATTTTGAAATACAGTTCCCAGATCAATGAGGCGATAAAAATATTGACAAATTAGTCAATGACTATGGAGCTGCCTGCGGAATTAATAAGATCGTTGACTGATGTGGCGGGATTCAATGAATCCCTGTTCCGTC
>DATGXN010000394.1:0-5180 GCA_035298945.1 Chitinophagaceae bacterium
GTTATAAGTTTGGTTCGCTTTGCCACACCGATGCGGGTGTAAGGCGGAAAGCCATCGATCATAATATAGGAGTGATCCGGTATGGTGAGGCCTTGAACGCGCGCATACTCACGGTGTGGTTGTCAGATGGTTCGGATTTTCCGGGACAGCACCATTTCAGGCGGGCTTATTCAAGAACACTGGATTCGTTGAGCCTGATCTATGAGCAGCTGCCATCGAATTGGGATATGCTGGTAGAGTACAAACCCTATGAGCCTCATTTCTATTCCATGGTGATACCAGACTGGGGTACATCGCTGGCATTATGCCAGAGCCTGGGTAACAATGCGAAAGTACTTGTTGACCTGGGCCACCATCTTCCCAATACCAATATTGAACAGATCGTGGCGAGGCTGATGTTGTTTGGTAGATTGGGCGGGTTCCATTTCAATGGATCTATGTATGGGGATGATGACCTCACCACGGGATCGATCAAGCCTTACCAGTTATTCCTGATCTTCCAGGAACTGAATGATGGCATGAAAGATAAGGGCATTGCTCCTGTTGTTCCGGCCTGGATGATAGATGCCAGCCATAATATCAAGGATCCGTTGGAAGACCTGATGCAGAGTTGCATGAATATCCGTACTGCGTATGCAAAAGCATTATTGGTGAACCGTGACAGGCTGCATGAGGCCCAGGAAGCAAACGATGTGGTGATGGCGGAAGAGATCATGCAGAAAGCTTTTCAATACGACGTGAGGCCGTTGGTCAAAGAAGCCATGATCAGGAAAGGCGGAAATGTGGACCCGATAGGGGCTTATCGGAATCTTGATGCCCGGAAGAAATTGATCGGGAGCAGGGGTGAGGGTTCGGTGGCGACTGGACTTTAATTCAGGTTGCAGGTGGCAGGTGGCAGGTTGCAGGTTGCAGATTACAGGTTGCAGATCAGGTTACAGGTTGCAAAAAAAGACGAAATTGCAGTTTAGTTCACCGTGAACTATATTTATGTTTCACACTAATGTTAAAAACACTACATACCGGGAAGGATGTTTATGTAATTTTTGATGTGGGTAAGACCCACAAGAAATTACTATTGTTCGATTCTTCCTATAAAGTAGTGAAGGAAGAATCTTCTGAATTTCCAACAATCAAAGATGAAGATGGATTTGAGGCCGATGATATTCAACTGATCGGAACCTGGCTCAAACAAAAGATCACTGAGCTTTCTTCTGATCCTTCCTGGAACATACTTGGCATCAACTTTACAGCTTACGGAGCCACGCTGGTGAACCTCGACGAAGAGGGAAACCCTGTTACTGCGCTCTATAATTATCTCAAGCCTATTGAACCTCATATTGAAGAGGAGTTCTACAGTTTGTTTGGTGGACGTGAGCGGTTTGCCACTGAAACTTCTTCACCTCCCATGGGCATGCTGAATGCCGGATTTCAATTGTTCTGGTTGAAATACCACAGGCCTGAACTGTTCAAAACTATCCGGGTTTCGCTGTTCCTGCCACAGTATCTATCTTTCCTGGTCACAGGCAGACAATGTTCTGAGTTGACTTCCATTGGCTGCCATACCGGTCTGTGGGATTTCAGGGAGAACGATTTTCATTCCTGGGTCTATGATGAATGGATGCAGAATGTGCTGGCACCGATCACGCAGGAACCCATTGCGGGATATATAGAGATCAGGGGACGTTCTGTACCGGTAGGTGTGGGCCTGCACGACAGCTCTGCCTCACTTCTTCCTTACCTGTATATGAGTGAAGCACCTTTTATTGTGCTGTCTACGGGCACCTGGGCCATTACCTTGAATCCCTTTAACCATTCGCCACTCACAGCAGAAGAACTCTCCAGCGATGTGCTGGCTTATATGCTGCCCAATGGAGATCCGGTAAAAGCTGCGAGGTTATTAATGGGGATGGAGCACGATCTGCAGGTGAGCCGCATTGCAAAGGAATTCCATCTTCCTGCTCATTTTTATGAAGGCATAAAATGGGACGAGCAGATCTATAACGAGAATTCATCGATCCCAGATAATTTCATTCATTCTTCCCGCGGAATCTGGAATATGGAAATATATGGGAGCGGCATGCGGGCCTATTATGGTTTACTGCGAGGATTGTTGAACATGCTGGTAAGTGCATTCAACATGGTTGATATTTCATCTATCCCTACGGTATTTGTAGATGGCGGATTTGCACGTAATCCCGTTTTTATCCAGATGCTGAAGAAAAGACTGCCCCGGAAAAGATTTATCACCTCTACCGTTCCTGAAGCCACTGCCTTCGGGTCCCTGATCTATTTAAGGCAACCGGAGAGGATTGATTTGAGTGATGAGAATACTATTATGTTATAAGCAGTGAGCATTAAGCAATGAGCAGTGAACGGTGAGCAGAAAGTTGTATGCTTACTGCTTACCGCTTACTGCTGATTTACTTTTCCATCTGATCCGGAATCACCCGGTCCAGTTTTTCCAGCTTATTGGTTTGCCAGTTGGGATCGTATCTTACAAACCAGGAAAGCCATAAGCTCCTGGATAAACGCATAAATAACGGCTGCATCAGGATCATCAACACTGAATTGAGCCCGAGCCACCAGAAGAACCTATTGTCTTCCGTTGAAAAGCCGATGAGGACCCACCATGCAATCAATGTGAAAACACTGAATGCTGTAGTGACTGCATAGCTTACATATCCTGTACCGTAATAGAATCCCACTTCGATCTCCGTGGGCTGTCCGCAAACGGGACATACCGTATTCATCTTAACCGTATTCTTGAGATCATAAGGATTGGAGGATGAAAATATTCTTCCTGTTCTGCACCTTGGGCACCTGTTATCCAGCGTACTGACCAGGTAACTGGGCCTGCTTATTTTGTTAGTCTCCTTCATTGAAATTTCTTAAGGTTCAAAAGCCGTCATCAGTGTTTCCATCTTCATGCTGCGTGAGCCCTTTACCAGGAACATGCCGTTGCTGAGCTGTTGTTCTTTCAGCCATGCAGCAGCTGTTGACGAATCAGGGAAAAACCGGTAATGGTGTTTTGTTTTTGCAAAATCACCGCCTACCAGCAGCACATCTTTCCATTCATGTTGTTCGAGGAGTTCAACGATAGCCTGGTGTTCAGATACACTGTCCTCACCCAACTCCATCATTCCGCCGATGCAGATATATTTTGAAGGATGATGCTGCCGGGAAAAATTTTCAATGGCAGCACGCATACTGGTGGGATTGGCATTGTAGGCGTCCAGCACAAAGGTATTGCTATTTATTGTAAGCAGCTGGGATCTGCTGTTATTAGGATGATAAGTCTCGATGGAGGTCCTGATCTTTTCTGCAGGCACCTTGAAATATTCACCCACCGCCACGGCCACCAGGATGTTGGGCAGATTGTAATCTCCTACGAGATGGGACTGGATCTGATCCAGCGAAGTTCCTTTCTGCATTTGCACTTTTAAGAAGGGCTCGCTTTCGGCAACAGTTCCCACAACATCGGCGTCTTTTGTTCCATAGGTAACCATATGTTCAATGCCCCGGCTCATAGAATGGAAATAATCATAGTCCCACATCACAAACGCAGTTCCATGATGCGCACGTAAATGATCAAAGAGTTCGCCCTTGCCTTTTCTCACGCCTTCAACACCTCCAAAACCTTCCAGGTGTGCTTTGCCGCAATTGGTGATGATGCCATGTGTGGGTAGGGTATAGGAGCAGTATGATTCGATCTCTTTCTGGTGATTGGCGCCCATTTCGATCACGGCCATCTCAGCATCCCGGGGTATGGAAAGAATGGTGAGTGGAACGCCGATATGGTTGTTCAGATTTCCAATGGTAGTAGTGGTTCTGTAGGTGGTATTGAGAACAGTAAATACCAGTTCTTTGGTGGTAGTTTTACCGTTACTGCCCGTAATGGCCAGGAAAGGAATATCGAATTGTTTCCTGTGATGCAATGCCAGTTGTTGCAATGCATCAAGGGCGTCAGGTACAAAGAAGATCCGATCGTCGGCGATACCGGTTTCTTCATCTGCCACCACAGCTGCGGCACCCATTTCCAGGGCCCTGGCGGCGAAACTGTTCCCGTTGAAGTTGGGACCTTTCAATGCAAAGAAGATCTCTCCGGCGGCCAGTTTGCGGGTATCTGTTTGAATACGGGGATGCTTGAGGTAGAGTTCGTAGAGCTTGTCGATCATTTTGCAAAGATAAATGTTTCAAGCAGTGAGCAGTAAACAGAGCAGTGAGCAGTAAGCGGTGAGCAGGAAAATTCGATCTGCTTACTGCTTACCGCTCACTGCTCACTGCTTACTGCTAACTCCTGTATAAAACAGAAAAGCCCAGCAATTTGCTGGGCTTTTCTGTTTTATACAGGAGTTAAGCTTTATTTCTTCTGCGAATTCTGCCTACGTTTACCAAAGTACTGGCCATTCTTGAAACCATTACCTTCCTGGCTACCCACGCGATCCATCGCGCAACGGAAACCGATCATAGCACTGGCCTGGTCTTCTTCAAGATAACGACGTGTACCAGGGCTCAACCAATAAGGACGATCATTCCAGCTACCACCTTTGTACACCCTTGACTTATCACTCACCAGGGATGTTTTGGCATAAGCATACATCACCATGGAAGCTGAGTCACCATCAAGATAGTTGATTACATTACCGCGCTGGTAGTTTCTCCTGCCTTTTGATTCTTCATCAGTTACGTCAACATATTTTACACGGCCGAGGCTGTCGCGCTCGAATTCGCCGGCTTCATTCTTATACAGTTTCTGGAATTTGTTACCACGGAACGGATTGAAATCATCCACATCCATGTTAGACATAGGACGGAATACATCCGCTACCCACTCACTCACGTTACCAGACATATTATACAATCCAAATCCGTTGGGAAGGAATGCTTCGATAGGACCAGGTATAGATGCGTTATCGTTCAAGCCACCAGCGATACCCATGTTATCACCAGAACCTCTTTTAAAGTTCGCCATGAACTTACCCTGCCATGAACCACTGCGTGATTCACGCAAGCCGTTCACGTTATTGCTCCATGAGTATACCTGCTTGTTCATGATCAATTCCTCACCACGCTTGCCTTCTTTCTTCTTGCTCTTAGGATTCTGATTGATCAGGCCATAAGCTGCATATTCCCACTCTGCTTCAGTTGGCAGACGATAATCAGGTAAGATGAAACCATCT
>DATGXN010000395.1:0-4598 GCA_035298945.1 Chitinophagaceae bacterium
GCAATGTTCAATTCCTGGTTGTTGCTCAGTGCCGTATCAATAAGCGCGATCAAAAATGGGTCAGTAAAATACTGACGCCATTTTATGTTGGCTACGTTTGCGGTATCCGTAACGTTTTTGTAAACATCCGGAACTGCTTTGTTTTCCTGTTTGCCCGTAAGTGCTGGAATTTTACATGCACCAAAACTGACAATGATCAAAAAGAGTAATAATTTATTTTTCATTTTTATTCCGGATTCGATTAATAATATTTACGACACGTTTTATCAGTGCAGAATCCTGCCTGCTTTCAACGAAATCTTCAGTTAACGGATTTTCGTCTTCATCCCTTATAAGTGATCTTCCTTCCTGTAGTTTCGCAAAAATGTAATACAGACCGGGGACCACAATTACACCGAATATTGTTCCGAACAACATTCCACCTAAAGCAGAGGCGCCGATTGTATGGTTACCCACAGCACCCGGACCGGTTGCGACCACCAAGGGGATCAACCCTGCAATAAACGCAAAGGATGTCATCAGGATAGGACGGAATCGCGCCTTAGAACCTGCAATGGCAGCTTCTGCCACCGATGCACCCTGATTGTGCCGCTGCACTGCGAATTCAACGATCAGCACCGCGTTCTTCCCAAGCAGACCAACCAACATGATCAAACCCACCTGTGCATAGACATCATTCGAAAGTCCTAATGCTTTGAGCAGGAAGAATGAACCAAAAATTCCAGGTAATATGGAAAGCAATACCGCAAAAGGCAGGAAGAAACTTTCATATTGGGCCGACAGGATCAGGTAAACGAAGAATATGACCACCATGAATATGTACAGTGCTTCATTACCGCGCCTGGCCTCGTCGTAAGAAATTCCTTCCCAGGCAATATCATAACCTCTCGGCAATGATTTTGCCGCTACTTCTTTGATCACATCGATCGCATCACCCGAGGAGTATCCTTTTGCCGGAATACCATTGATCAGGGATGAGATATACAGGTTATAACGAGAGATCTCATTCGGCCCCTGTGTTTTCTTGATAGTCATGAAGGCAGAATAAGGGACCATTTCTCCATGGTCGTTCTTGATATACATATTCAGGATATCACTTGGCTGCTTCCTGAATTCTGGCCCTGCCTGGGTGTACACTTTGTAATAATTATTGAACCGGATGAATCCCTGTTCATAGGTGCTGCCAATCATAATGTTGAGGTTCTCCATCGCTTCGCCTATAGATACCCCTTTTTGCATGGCCTGGTTATTATCTATCATCAATTCGTACTGTGGATACTTGGCAGAGTAGAATGCAAACAGTCCGCTCAGCTCCTTACGTTTTCTAAGCTCAGCTACAAATTCTGTATTCACCCTGTCAAATTCCTGGTAATCAACGTCACTGTTCTTATCCAATAATCTCAGGGAAAATCCATCAGATGTACCATAACCCGGAACTGCCGGAGGTTCAAAGTATTCAATGTTTGCAGGCAGGTCCTTTGATCTTGATTCCAGTTCCCTGACGATCTCTTTTACGTTCTGCTTTCGCTCAGACCAGTCTTTCAGGTTGATCAGACAGGTACCGGCGTTTGAACCACGGCCTTCCGTGAGGATCTCGTAGCCGGCCAAAGAAGTTACCGATGAAACGCCTTCTACCTGCTTTGCAATAACCTGCAGTTTTCGGGAGATCTCATTGGTGCGCTCGAGCGTGGTTCCGGGTGGTGTTTGAATGATCGCATAGATCTGTCCCTGGTCTTCACTAGGAATGAATCCTGAAGGAAGATATTTATTCACGCCTACAATACTCAAAGCAAATACAAGTAAAACTCCCCAGGTGATCAGCCTTCTATTGACAATCAGGTTCAGGAATTTCTCGTATCGGTCCGTTGCAACATTGAAAGTTTTGTCGAACCAGGAAAGGAACATCGAGATCGGCGTTTTACTCTTGGGCTTGCCATGTGTATTCTTCAGCAAGATGGCGCAAAGTACTGGCGTCAGTGTAAGGGCAACCAATCCGGATATTACAATTGAACTTGCCATTGTAATCGAGAACTGGCGATACAGAACGCCCACCGGGCCGGTCATAAATGTCACCGGAATAAATACCGAGACCATTACCATGGTGATCGCAATGATGGCGCCGCCTATCTCCGCCACTACCTTCTTAACAGCAGCAAATGGAGATATATCCTCTTCTGCCATTTTTACGTGCACAGCTTCCACTACCACAATGGCGTTGTCAACCACAATACCTATCGCCAATACAAGTGCGAATAAGGTGATCAGGTTAACGCTCACCCCTGTGGCATTCATGATAACAAATGCCCCTACCAACGAAACAGGCACCGCGAGAATGGGTATCAAAGTAGATCTTACGTCACCCAGGAAGATGAATACCACAAGCGCAACCAGGATAAAGGCTTCAAGCAGCGTGTGTAGCACCTTCTCAATAGACGCGTCCACGAATTTGGAAACGTCGTAGTTGATCTCATAATCGATACCGGGAGGAAAATCTTTTTTAAGTTCCTCGAGTTTAGCTTTTACCCCCTCAATGACTGTTTTAGCATTACTTCCGGGGTTTTGTTTTAATACCAGGGATGCTGAGGGATTACCATCCTTGTTTGAGTAGATGTCCACAAACTCTGATCCCACTTCGATCTTGGCAACATCTTTTAATTTCAAGATCTCGCCTTGTGCATTGGCCCGAACAACAATGTCTTCATACTGTTCAGGTTTATTGAACCAGCCTTTATAAGTGAATACATATTCCTGGGACTGCGCGGTTTTTCCAGAACTCAAACCTACCCTGCCAGGACGTGCCAGCACAGATTGTTCATCTATAGCTTTCAATACATCTGTTGGGGAAATGCTGTAAGCCCGCATCCTTTCCGGATCCAGCCAGACACGGATGGCAAATGACCGGCTTCCGATCGCCTGCGCAAATCCCATTCCTTTGATACGCTGCAATTCCGGCAGAATGAAAGTGTTCGCATAATTGAATAGAAACTTTTCGTCGATCTTCTTGTCTTTGCTGTAAAGATTCAGGTACATCAACATACTGGGCTGTAGTGGAGAGATGATCACGCCTTCGCGCTGTACCAAAGGTGGAAGATTGGTCATCACCTGATCCACTCTTGATTTTACTCTTACGGCAGCCAGTGTTGGATCTGTGCCCGGTTCAAAAACAACATCTATACTTGCCTCACTTGCGCTGGTGGCGTCTGAAAGCATGTATTGCATGCCCTGGACACCATTAATAGCGCGTTCGAGAATAGTTAGTGTTGATTTAACCAGTACGTCTGCATTGGAACCGGGGAATTCTATGAAAATGGTTACCCGGGGAGGAGCGATATCCGGGAATTGTGCAATGGGAGATGACCTGATCGCCAGTATGCCCATAAATACGATGGCAAGTGACAATGAAATGGCTAGAACAGGCCTTTTTATAAACTTGTTGAACATGTTAGTGCCTTTTTAATAGCCGGGTTTATTCGGCATGTAAGTTTTTGATATCAGCCAGTTCTTTTTCCAGAGGAACGAAAGTGTATTTTATTTTTTCGTTGTTCTTGACCTTCCCCAGGCCTTCGGCGAGGATCTTTTCATCCGGGCTCAGTCCGTCTGCGACTACATATAAGTGAGGTATTTCCTGTGCTATGGTAATTTGTCGGGCGTTAAGTACATTGTTTTTGTCAACAACGTACACGTACTTTTTATCCAGAACGTCAAAAGTGGATTTTTGGGGAATGATAATGGCCTTCTCCAACTTTACGGGCATAAGGATGTTCCCGGTTTCGCCATGACGAAGAATTCTTTTGGGATTGGGGAAGCTGGCCCTGAAGGCAATATTTCCTGTTTCATTATTGAAATCAGCTTCAATGGTCTCTACTACTCCCGGAAACTCAAACATTTCATTGTTTGCCATTTGCAGCAGTACTTTCTGGGCCTTCTTATCCTTTACGGCCCGGCTATAATCGAGGTATTCTGCTTCGCTGACATTAAAATAGACCCACATTTTACTATTGTCGGACAGGTTGGTCAGCAATTCTCCTTCATCCACAAGACTTCCCAATCGGGTGTAAAATTTGTCCATGATACCGCTAAAAGGTGCACGAATCTCCGTGAATGCCAGGTGTGCTTTGGCAAGGTCGAGCTCGGCTTTTGCCTTGTCCATTTTGGCTTTGGCCATGGATAACTCGTTCGGGGAAACGATATTGTTATCAGCGAGGCCTTTGGTGTTCGAATATTCGATCTCGGCAAAATTCAATTCTGCTTTTGCTTTGGCAACCTCAGCTTCGTATAGGGCCGGCATTAATTTGAACATGAGCTGGCCTTTATTCACAAACTGACCTTCATCTACAAAAATGCCTTGCAGGTAACCCTTCTCCTGCGACCTCAACTCGATATGACTAGCTGAGCGTATCTGACACACGTATTCTTTATAGATCGTGGTGTCTGTCTGTATGGGGCTGGTAACTACAAAATTTGCTTCTTCTTCTTTTTCCGCAACTCGCTGTGAACAAGAAACAAAAAACAACAGGGATGCCGAAATGGCAATGATGCTAATTCCTTTCATTAAATATGATTTCTGGTTATAAGTACTTAAGGCCAAAGGGCTATAG
>DATGXN010000396.1:0-3177 GCA_035298945.1 Chitinophagaceae bacterium
AGAAATAACACAAAAATCAATAAAACAGGTACTGACCTTTTCGGCAATGTACTTGATGTTGGTAGGGTAGAAGTCTAATTCAAATAGATTGTAAGGCTTTTTTGATCAGTTGTTCGAGATTATAGTTTTCGTTGCCGCTAAGAACCTTCTTAATGGCGTTTTCTGCAGCCGGCCTTGAGATGCCCAAAGCCTGCAAAGCAATTAACGCATCTTGCTCTAAAGTATTGTGTATTAATGCCGAATTAGGTGTACCCACCTCCCCCTTGCCCAATTTATCTCTCAATTCAAGCACTATTCTTTCAGCTGTTTTCTTACCTATGCCTTTGATGGATTCCAGCATCCTCGTGTCAGACTGCAGGATAGCTCTTGTGACATCATCGGGCTTTAGGGAAGACAACATCATCCGGGCGGTTGCTGCACCTACCCCATTGATACCTATAAGCTTCACAAACATAGACTTTTCAGCCAAATCGGAGAAACCATAAAGGGTATGTCCATCTTCCTTCACCTGGAGATAGGTATACAGAGTACCTTTTTCCTGGTTTTGGATCTGGCTGTATGTATTCAGTGTGATATTGACCTCATAACCTACTCCATTTACATCTACATAAACAACTGCCGGCGATTTATAACTGAAATTTCCACTGAGGTATGCGATCATCTTAAACGTTTGCGGCGGTAAAAATAGTAAAAAAAGGAGACGAGAGGTTGACACAGAGACACAGTTTTTGTTGATTATCAATGCATTTCTCCATTTGTTCCCTAAGCATTAGTTTTACAGCCCTAAAAGCCCTCTAATGCGGACAAAAATTACAGCAGCGATCACAGCCATAGGAGCTTATGTTCCGGAAGATAAACTGACCAATGCGGATCTGGCCACTATGGTAGACACCAATGATGAGTGGATCAGGTCCAGAACAGGTATAGAGGAAAGAAGGATCCTGAAGGGCAAAGGACTCGCCACCTCAGACATGGTAGTGCCGGCCGTGAGGGCTGTTTGTGAAAAAAGGGGAATCAAACCTGAAGATATAGACTGCCTGATCGTAGCCACCGTAACACCTGATATGATGTTCCCTTCCACAGCCAACCTGGCCTGTGACAAACTGGGAGCTAAAAATGCATGGGGATTTGACCTGTTGGCAGCCTGCTCTGGGTTTCTTTTTGCACTAACAACCGGGGCTTCGTTGATCGAGAGCGGACGTTATCGCCGGGTGGTAGTTTGTGGAGCAGATAAAATGAGTTCGATCATTGACTATACAGACCGCACCACCTGCATCCTGTTTGGCGATGGTGCCGGAGCCGTATTGCTTGAACCCAACATAGAAGGATTTGGCGTACTAGACAGCATATTGAGAACAGATGGAAGCGGAGGAAAATACCTGAACATGAAAGGCGGGGGCTCTTTGAATCCTGCCTCCATTGAAACAGTTACGAATAAAATGCACTATGCCTACCAGGAAGGGCAGGCCGTATTCAAATTCGCAGTGGTTGGTATGGCTGATGTAGCCTATGAACTGATGGAAAGAAACAGTCTTACTGCCGATGATATTGCCTGGCTGGTTCCACACCAGGCCAACAAACGCATCATTGATGCCACCGCCAGCCGTATGGGACTGCCCGAAAGCAAGGTGATGCTGAATATAGCCAAATACGGAAATACTACGGCGGCAACCATTCCTTTATGCCTATGGGATTACCGCAAACAGCTCAACAAAGGAGACAATCTTGTACTGGCTGCATTTGGCGGCGGTTTCACCTGGGGAGCGACGCTAGTTAAATGGGCAATGTGATAGGCCCTAATGAATGTGATTAATGTTATGGATGTGGGAATGTGATAAACCTGATGAATGAAATTACCTGGCTTTCGGCTTCCTGAAAAACGATTGCTGCCAGCCAATTGAAAAAGTGGTAAAGTTTGCACCGGACCGAACGATAGCTCCGGTACTTCCTGCAAGTTTTAGGGCACTCATTTTACCAGTTGGGAATACCAAGGTCAACCCAATTCGCGAATTTGATTGCCTGTCATCTTTAGGCACTCCATTTAAACGTGAGTCTCCTCCGGCATAATATGTTGCATCAAACGCCACCCATGTACGGAGATTGACATTATAGCTCAGGTGTGCCTGGAATGCTGCGAGTGGATCCTGGCTTTTTACAGTTGTTCCGGGGTAAAAAGATTTGTTATTCGTAAATAACCATAAGCCTGTATAAAAATCGATCATCCACCTTTTACTGAATGGGTGAGATAAAGCAAGCTCCGGCCGGAAAGCCCACCTGTTGGCACCCAGGTTGATCAATTTGTCGTTGAAATACTGCCCAGTTGGCACAATAACATTAATACTTGCACCTAATATCGTTTTATGCGGAGCTTTTGCAAACTCCCCAATAGTTGTTGCCGGCGCTCCTTTAAATAATACTGACCACCGCAACCGCATATCCGAAAAGCCACTACGGCCAACAGACTCAGACTGTCCGTTCAGTTTCGCCGAGGCCTGACCCCATGCATAGGGAACGGCAACCATTACCTGCGAAGTTTTTCCCAAAAAACCAAAGCTTCGCAGCAAGGCTAGAGATGGGGCCTGAACAGATGCTTTCAGGTCTTGCAATGCTACTGAAGGGTCTGTCACCACACTTCCATTCGAGAATGAAAAACCTGTCACTAACACGGTACCATTAATGGGCACACGGGAATAGGCCCGGGGATCCAGGTCTTGCCCAACCAGACCCATCGCCCAAACACTAAGGCTAACCGAAAATAAAGACCGAAGAACCCAGTTCAAGATTTGAAATTATAAATAAGCATGAAAGGTGCGTATTAGTTTAAAGATAACGAATGACTCCCATCATAGAACGGTTTACCAGGCCGGAAAATCAGCCTTTCACTTTCCTGGCCCAGACAATAAAATCAGTTTGAGGGAGAGCTTCTTCATGGCCAAGTGCACGGATCATGGTCACCAACTGGCCCCTGTGATAGGTACCGTGATTGAACACATGCAACAGTATTTCGTACAGAGGCTGTGAAAATTCTTCCCCTTTGTAATTCTTGTATTGCAGCGGTGTTTTCAATTCCAGTTCCGTAACGGAGTCCATATAATTCGCCCAGAGATCTGACTGGCTGAGCAACCCATTGATCGCTTCCTTCATATTCGGGTTGAAATTCTGGCTGGGCACCAGTAC
>DATGXN010000397.1:0-26578 GCA_035298945.1 Chitinophagaceae bacterium
GGATCAATGAATTGAGGCTATCAGGTATCGATGAATCGGATGCATGGGCTGCTACCGGCCAGTTGAACATGCAGCTGGCAGACCTCGGAACAGTTTCTGTTTCAGGCAACATACATACACAGGGCTTTGGTGGATTGGAACAAAGGGTGAACGACAGGTTCCGTGATGATTTCAGGCAATTCGATTTCTCTACATCCCTTCAGCTGGGAAAACTATTGCCGAGAAACTGGGGTATTGAGATCCCGTTCTTTGCCAACTATTCTGAGATGATCAGCTCTCCCCAGTATGATCCTTATGATAAGGATATTCAACTGAAAGATAAACTTCGGGTATACAGGGATAAGCAGGATTCTATTCGCAAAGACGCCATGGATTATACCAGCCTGCGGACGGTGAACTTCACCAATGTGAGGATGCTGCCGAAAGGAAAGGTGCGTTTATGGAGCCCTTCCAATTTTGATCTCAGTTATTCTTTCACCCAGGCTTATCAGCATAATCCCCTGATCGAATCCAACGATGTGAAAAGATACCAGGGCGGCGTGGGTTATACTTATGCCGGGCAACCTAAGTACTATGAGCCTTTCAAGAAATTCAAATCAAAATCCAAGTACCTGGATTTTGTAAGAAGTTTCAACCTGAACTACAATCCAAATCTGATCGGGGTAAGATGGGACCTGAGAAGACAGTTTGGTGCCATCAGGCCCAGAAACGTTGGCGGAGGTCAGTACAAGATTCCTGAAACTTATGATAAGTATTATACATTCGATCGTATCTATAACATGAGATGGGATCTGACCAGGAGTTTCAATATCGATTTCAAGGCAGTCAATAATGCAAGGATAGATGAACCTTATGGAAGGATAGATACGAAAGCGGAGAAAGATTCTGTGATGAAGAATTTGTTCAAAGGCGGACGTAACACCTTATATAACCAGGCTGTAGATTTCACGTACAATGTGCCTACTGCGCTGATCCCATTCCTTGATTGGGTTACTGCAAACCTTACCTACAGAACTACTTATGGATGGCTGGGAGCTTCCCGCCTTGCCGTTTCACTCGGAAATACATTGCAAAACAGTAATTCAAAAGGAGCGACCCTCGAATTCAATATGCTCAACCTGTATAACAAATCAAGGTTATTGCGTCAGTTGAATGCTCCTCCGGGTCAACCACCTCCTGAACCGAATCCTTCTGACACCACGAAGAAAGGAAAACCAAAGAGCACTGGTGAATTGAAAGGTGCTACCAGAACCATCGCGCAGTTCCTTACGATGATCAAAAGGGTGGGAGCAACTTATAACGAAGGTGCCAGCACTTTCCTGCCTGGATATACTGATTCAACCACATTCATGGGTCAGAACTGGAAAAGTATGGAACCGGGTTTTGGTTTCATATTCGGTAAACAGCCCGACAGTAACTGGCTGAATAGCGCTGCAAGTAAGGGATTGATCACCAACGATCCCGTGCTGAATAATTTGTTTAAACAGACCTATGATCAGCGATTCAGTCTTACAGCAAGCCTGGAACCATTCAGGGATCTCACGATAGATCTCAATATGGACAAAACATTCACCAGATCATATAATTCATTATTCAAGGACACTACCGGAGGGGGCAAATTTGCTAACCTCAATCCTTACGGTACGGGCGGGTTCAGTATAAGTTTCATTTCGTTCCAGACCATGTTCAGGAAGATCGATCCGAATAATATCAGTCAGACTTTCAAACAGTTCCAGGATAACCGGATCATTATATCTGAAAGGCTTGGTTTAGCCAATCCATACAGCCAGGTTAAAGATCCTGATGGTTATTATAAAGGTTATGGCCGATATGCCCAGGATGTGTTGATCCCGTCATTCATTGCTGCCTATACCAATAAGGATGCAAGCAGTGTCAAATTGCTGGCGCAGGGAAGTGGTAACTATGTGAAAGCAAATCCGTTCTCGGGCTATCTGCCAAGGCCCAATTGGAGACTTACCTATAATGGATTGACCAAGATCAAACCACTGGATAAGATATTTACAAATTTCTCTATCACCCACGGGTACACCAGTACCATGAGCATGAACAGCTTCAACTCTGCATTGCTTTATGATGACTTCCTGTATTATGGATATCCGTCGTTCATAGATACGATCTCTAATAGCTTTGTGCCATATTTCCTTGTTCCCAATCTCCTGATCACTGAACAGTTCGGCCCGTTGATCGGTATTGACTTCTCAACTGTATCGCAGCTTTCGGGAAGATTTGAATACAGGAAGAGCAGGCAGTTGAGTCTTTCCCTGATCGACTACCAGCTTGCGGAAGTCAGGTCAAGTGAGATCGTTGTGAGTGCACGTTATCGTATGCGTGGCAAGCTTCCGTTCTCTATCAGCATAGGGAAGAAAAAAGATGGTGGTGGAAAAGTGGACAGTGATATCACGTTTGCGCTGGATTTCAGTATAAGGGATGATATCAATTCGAACTCCAGGCTTGACCAGACGAATGCATTTGCCACAGGCGGCCAGAAAGTGATCACTCTCCGCCCAACGATAGATTATGTGCTGAGTAACCGGGTTAACCTTCAGTTCTATTTCGACCAGCGAAGGGTAACACCATATATATCCAATTCGGCGCCTTCAGTGAATACAAGAGCGGGGGTGCAGGTCAGGATTTCATTGGCACAATAACCAATCTCAAAGTTGGCTGTCTACTCAATGCCGTTCGTCGATGGATTGACCTGTTTGTCTTTACATTCCCTCAGTCTGTCGACTAAACTTCAATTTACTGGTACCGGTTTCTTCAATTGCTTATTTTGTTCGCGCATCCTCGCGAATGAAAAAACACTAATTGAAAAAGCTTTTAACCATCATTGGCTTTTGTTTAGCAACTGGTATGGTGGCCCGGGCCGATCACATATCCGGTGGTGAAATTATTTACGAATATCTGGGCAAAGGCAGTGGAGAGGCGCTTAAATATAAGATCAGTTTGAAACTTTACCTGGATTGCGTAACAGGCCGTGAACTAATTGATGGTGAAGCTTACATAGCTGTTTACGAAAGTGGAAATATTTATCCTGTTAAAGAACTGGTCATTCCGTTGACCAGAAATGAGCAGGTGGTAATGAGCCAGACATTGAAATGTATATCCAATCCTCCCAATGTCTGTTATATCTTATGCACCTATGTGGGTGAAGTGGAGCTGCAGCCAAGTACCACAGGCTACACGCTGACTTATTCAAATTGTTGCAGAACAGAAGACCTTGTCAACGTACTGAATCCCCTCTCAACCGGCACTATTTATTCTGCAACAATTCCTGGAACCATATCTGGTTCAGATGCTCCTAAAAACAGCAGTCCCTTAATAACCAGCAAGGATACGGTTGTCATCTGTGCCGGGTCATACTTCGCTTATAGTTTTGAGGCATTTGATAAAGAGAATGACCGTTTAATGTATGAATTCACCGGAGCCTTTGATTGGCTTATAGAAGGTGAGTTAGGACCTCCTCCATACAGGGTATTGAATTATTCCGGAAGTTACTCAGCTGCTTCGCCGATGGGTGAAAAAGTAAAGATCGATCCTGATAATGGCCTGATCACCGGCATAGCGCCGGAAAGGGGAGTATATGTTATCACGGTTGCGATCAGGGAAATCAGGGGCGGGGAAGTGATCAATACCCACCGGAAAGACCTGCATATCAGGGTAGCGCCTTGTACTATTGCGGAGGCCATTCTACCACCAGAATATATTCTTTGCCGTGATTCGATCGTTTTCAAAAACTTAAACACAAGCGAGCTGATCAATTCATTCCACTGGGATTTTGGAGTTCCTGGAAACGCAGACACTTCGAATGTAGAAACACCTGTTTTCAACTTCCCCGACACAGGACAATACAGAATCATGCTGATTACCAATCCTAACCAGGAATGCTCTGACACTGCAGTATCGATTGTAAAAAATTATCCTGGCCTTTCAGCTAACATGGAAATTATGGGAGGATGTATTAATAACCCGGTACAGTTCAGAGACAAAACATCACCCGGCGCTGGTGCAATAAGTAATCGAAAATGGTATTTCGGAAATCCTACTCCCATTGAAGATACTTCTCTGCTTGCAGATCCGGTATACACGTATTCACAAAAAGGAACTTACAACGTAAGGTTAATAACCGGAAATACCCTTGGGTGCAAAGACACGGTAACACGATCACTTGTAATTCTCGATAAGCCCGTTCTATCAGTTTCTAACGATACACTGATCTGTTCCCTTGATACAATCAAAATGAAAGCAAACGGCAACGGGTTGGTCCGATGGTTTCCGGAATATATGATCAATAATTCTTCGGTTCCAGATCCATTGATCAGTCCTGACCATAGTACGATGTATCATGTAGAGTTAACCAGTTCACCCGGATGTGTTAACACAGATTCTGTGTTTGTACAGGTGAAACAATCGGTTGCACTGAAAATGCCCGCAGACACTACAATTTGCCTGGGGGACTCTATTCGTTTGAATATTCAAAGCGATGGCTATTCATTTATCTGGAAGCCGGCGCTAAGCCTCAATGATCCCGCACAAAAGCAACCCGTGGCAAAACCTTTTTCTGATCAGACAACCTATACTGTTACAGCTAACCTGGGCTCCTGCGAGGCCAGTGGAGATATAAGCGTCAGAACCATTCCCTATCCAAAAGCAGATGCAGGCCCAGACGCATCGGTTTGCTATGGAAGCAGTGTGAAGCTTCAGGCATCGGGAGGCATTAAATATATCTGGACGCCAGTGACGGGTTTAAATAATTCAGAAATTGCCGATCCCAATGCTAGTCCTCTTGCTACAACATCTTACAAAGTTGCAGTATACGATATCAAGGGATGTCCAAAACCATCTTTTGACAGCGTTAAGGTTCAGGTTTTTCCGCTTCCCAATGCATTTGCCGGGAATGACACCATTATGGTTGCTGGTCAACCACTGCATTTGAAAGCAAGCGGTGGAACTATTTATCTATGGCAGCCATCTGCCGGGCTAAGCAATGTCAATATTCCTGAACCTGTTGCCACATTAAGCAGCGATATGACATATATAGTAACTGTTAGTACAACTGGAGGATGTATGGCAAAAGATACGATCCATATAAAAGTGTTGTCAACAGCACCTGACATTCTTGTTCCTACTGCATTTACTCCCAATAACGACAGGAAAAATGACATATTGAAACCGATTCCTGTGGGAGTTTCCACTATTGAGTTTTTCAGGGTTTTTGACCATTATGGGCAGATCATATTCAGTACAAACATTATTGGACGTGGATGGGATGGAAGATTCCAGGGCCGCGACCTGAATGGCGGTACCTATGTGTGGGCAGTTCAGGGAATTGATTACACCGGTAAAAAAATAACTAAGAAAGGTACGGTTACGCTTATAAGATGACCATTCTATTTTCTGTGGAAATAAAAAGAGTTTGCCTGTGCTGTGCATGTCATAACCAGATCATTGATGCAAACATGATCGGGAAGGGAAGTGCAGTAATATACAACGTCAGCCACATCCTCGGCAATCAGTGGTGCGATACCCTGGTAAACTGATTTTGCCGTTGTAGCATCGCCTTTGAATCTGACCATTGAAAATTCTGTTTCTGCTGCACCCGGGTGTACGGCTGTCACCTTAATTCCGTGCTCCAACAGGTCGATACGCATGGATTGGGAAATGGAATCTACTGCTGCTTTGGTGGCACAATACACATTGCCTTTTTCATAAACTTCCTTTGCAGCTGTTGAGCCTATATTGATGATATGCCCTTTCCCTCTCTTTACCATTAATGGTACAACTGCTTTACTGACATAAAGCAATCCCTTTACGTTGGTATTGATCATTGTTTCCCAGTCGTCCATATCCGCTTCATCAAAATGATCCCTGCCCAATGCAAGGCCGGCATTGTTTATCAGCACATCAATATTTCTCCATTCTTCCGGAAGGCTTTCAATAGCCTGGTTTACGGCTTCCTTGTTCTGCACATCGAAACACAATGTGTATACTGCCACATTATATTTTCTTTCAAGATCATTACAGATCTCTTCAAGCCTGTCCTCTCTTCTTCCCGTTATGATACAATCATCACCGTTTTTTGCAAAAATGCCCGCAATGGCTTTGCCAAATCCGGAAGTAGCTCCCGTGATCAATATTTTCCTGTTCATCTTAACGAATTAGAGTTGATGTTCCTTTCTTGAAAATCGTTTTTCCTGTATAGTCCGTACCCTGAACATACCACGCAAATGAAGTAGAGTTCTGATCCTTTCCTTTATGACGTCCATCCCAGCCTTTGCCGATCTCAGTAGTGGAAAAAACCAATTCTCCATACCTGTTATAGATCC
Source organism: Chitinophagaceae bacterium (assembly GCA_035298945.1). GTDB lineage: Bacteria > Bacteroidota > Bacteroidia > Chitinophagales > Chitinophagaceae > Pollutibacter. The sequence continues at coordinate 6,348 of DATGXN010000397.1, forward strand.
GGAAATAATCAAGCTTGGTAATACCCACCGGGATCGGTTTTAAAATATCGTTCTTCTTATCGTTATTGGGAGTGAAGGCTGTAGGCACGAAGATATCCGGATTGGTATTGAAGACCTTGATGTTGATGGTGTCGTTGGCGAAACAACCTTCGGGGGAGCTCACTTTTACAATGTAAGTAAAGTCGCTTCCAAGTGTTGCAATAGGGCTGCTGATGTTTGGATTGTTCAGTCCTGCTGTTGGAGTCCACCGGTAAGCCGAGCCACCTGTGGCATTGAGCTGCAGGGGTTGCCCCACAACAATAGCAGTGTCGTTGCCGGCAAATGCAGGTATAGGAGCCACTACTCTGACGGTCACAGAATCTATTCCCGGTTTCGGGCATCCTTTGTTGTCAAAAACGGCTACAATATACCTGGTGGATACACGCGGATTGGCGATAGGATTCGATATAGTGTTACTGCTTAGCCCGGTTGCGGGAGTCCATCGATAATCAATGCCTCCCGATGCCCGTAATGGGGCATTGTCGCCATAGCAGATAGAAGTGTCGTTACTTGCCACAGCAATTGGATAGGGCACGGTCCTTACAACAATATCATCTTTGGACTGGCATTTACCAATGTTTGCTGTTATGGTATAAGTAGTAGTACCCGCCGGCCGGGCAATAGGATTTTTGAGGTTTACATTATTCAGGGTAGCCGATGGCGACCAGGTGAAAGCAAGTCCATCACTGCTGGCGTTTAACCGCACAGAATCGGTCAGGCATATGGTGGTGTCATTCCCTGCGTTAACAGTAACAAACTGTTTCACGTCAACAAAAACAGAATCGGTATTCACACAACCTGGAGCTGATGTTAATGTTACATAATATTTGGTGGGCCTGTCTGGCGACACAAGAGGATTTGCCACGGTTGTGTTGTTGATCATGTAATTGGGCGACCATGTGAATGATCCATTACCCTGAGCCAGCAATTGTAAAGTATCGATATTACAGATCAATGTATCGTTAGTTAGCCTGATCCCGGGCCTGTCAAGAATATTTACAGGGTTATCTATTGTGTCTCTGCATCCGAAACTGCTTCCTACGATCAACTGGGCCTGGTAAGTCCCGGTATTAGGATATTTATAAGTAGGATTCTGAATCCGGGAAGTGTCCGGGTTCACATTCGGATATCCGAAAGACCATTTCCAATAATCCACTACGCCGTACTTGGTTGTAGTTTCATCTGTGAACTGAATGTTCACGTTCTTGCATCCATCAAGTACAGAGAATTTAGGAAAGAAGCCCGGATACACCTTTGCAATAGCATAAGCTGTATCGGAACAATCCTGGTTTCGGTTGGTGATCAGCATGATGGTATACCTTCCTGTATCTGGGAAAGTGAAAGTAGGCCTGTCAATATTCGAAGTGTCAGCATTAGTGCCCTGTACACCAAAATCCCAGAAATACGTTTTGATCAAACTACTGGCACTCTTGTTCTGGAAAGTGAGATTATAACCATCGCAGGTAATATATTCCGGGTTCAGGTCTGCTGCCGCAATGGAGCATGGAGCCACTTTGATATGAAGGTCTTTCCGGTGCTTGTTGATAATGATCCCATTTCGTCTTTCCACTGCCGACACCGTGATCACGTAGATCCCTGCAGCTGGGGCAGTCCCTGAAATAATGCCTGTTCTGGAGTTTATTGTCACTTTATCTCCCATGGGGCGGAAAGAATTGAAAGGGAATGCATAAGGAATGGAATTATATGGAGGTGGGCTTGCTGATTGTGGTTGGGGTTGACCGGTGCTGGCACCATCATATGCCTGGTCGAACTCGTACGAGAGGAGGTCATTATCCTTATCTCTTGCCCCAAAGTTGTATACAAAACCTGTATTCTCACAGATCACAACGGTATCTGAAGTTCCAAAAACCGGGCTTGAGTTTTCCGGTGCTGTTGGTCCTACACTCGTCCCGGGAATATTAGCTGTATAGGTTGCACCAGTATTGCCTGAGTTGATCACGTTACTGATCGCTTCAATTCGGCAGCAGCGCTGGTAAGAAATGGAGTAGCCCAGTTGTGATGCCGGCAACTCAATATCCTCGATGTAATAACCTATTTCGTAGCAAACAATTGGAGGGTTATCAATACAAGGTCCTGGGGATGTAAGTTGGATCACCTCGCGGTTATCGATGTTTACACCGAGACTCAAATAAGGTGTTGCTGATCCAGAGGCATAAACAGTTATAGCAGCCCTATCATCCAATGGTGCACCACTGGAGAGGCAGTCACGATACAGCCTCAATGTGATCCTGTACTTCAATGTATTTCCCGTTCCCGGACCGAGGTATTCGTAAGACATTTCCCCACCGGCAATATGCCTGGCTTCGGCAATTCCCCATGATAATGTTGTGAACAGGATAAGCGGCAAGAGTTTTTTCACTTAGTTTTCATTTAGATGCATCAGGAACTTCTTCATGGCAATGGTTGTTCTTTCACTGTATTCTATCATGCCCATATGTCCCGAAGACTCCAGTATTTCTATATGGCTTTCAACCGGTAAGTGGCATTGTGCCAGGCTGTCAGATAAATTTACTGCTTTATCCTCAGTGCCCATAATAAATAGGATGGGATTTTGGAACTCTGTGAGCAGTTTTGTCCGGTCCGGGCGCTTGATCATCATCTCGTAAAAGGCTATAAGTACCTCTGCGTCAAACCCCAAAGCATTGGCAAGATGTTCACTCACCTGGTCATAATGATCAGCCTTGAATTTTTCACCATACAGGCCGGGAATCATCTGTTCCAGAAATTTTGGAGCGCCATTGGTCCTGATGAACTCTATGGAACGTTTCCTGGTGTTGATCTTTTCTTCGTTATCAGCAAATGCCGAGGAATGTATCAAGCCGAATCCGTTCAATAATTCAGGATATTTTTCGGCAAATGCAAGCGCAATATATCCTCCCATGCTATGGCCCAATAACGTGAATTGCTGCAGGCCTTCCTGGTCTGCAATTTTTTTTATGATTTCAGCAATGGCTTCCAATGAATGATCTGCCAGCGCCGGAAACGCGCGCTCAGACTTTCCGATACCCGGAAGGTCAGGAACTATACAAAGGAATTGCTTGGATAGTTCATCCACCTGGTTTTGCCATATATTTCCATCTTCACCAAAGCCATGCAAAAAAATAACGGGTTTGCCGTTTCCCTTGATTCGATACGATGTGCGGTCAGGAAGACTTCTTATTAATTGTTCCATGTTCACTGTAAATTTTCCAGCACCTGTACATGGCGATCAGTAAAATGGGTATCAAGGCCGGATTCAACTGCTGGGGTAAAATAACCCACGATAGTAATGTTATGCCAGTAACTATCATGTAGATGAAAAAATACCTGCGGGCGTTGGGACTTGGGCGATAAAGCAGGAAAGGGGCTATAATATGGACTGGCCAGGCCCAAAGCAGATTGTAATTGTCTGCTGTTTGTTTATGGTCAGTGCCCACCCACATGAACAGAAACAAGCATCCAAGTAGCCCAAGGATCAGGAACAGGGCGCTGTCTATCCATATCAATAATTTTTTTGACGCAGGATTTTTAGAAAAGCCTAAGGCAAATATGAGTAATGCCAGGATCGAGAAGATGGTTAGTGGTTGCTCAAACAAACCTGTTTTTTGGATCTCGGCTCTTAGTGTGAGTGGATATTCTTTTTTTATCACCAGGGAATCGGTTCCATTCCCTGTTCGATCTATGGAAGCTTCTAGGAACTCGGGAAGAAACATGGCTTCCCGGGTTGTCATTTTTTTATCGATCCTGCTGCCCAGTAATAGGTCGATACCGAATTTGCTCCAATGCATTTCTCCATGGTCAAGGTAATAATGGATCCCATTTCTGAAGGTCATCCCTTCAGCAATTTTTACAGGTCCTTCTTTGAGATCCTTATTCCTGAATTTTTCAATAATGTCGCGAAGCCGCGTAGTGCAGTTATCGTATAAGAAATCGTATTTGTAAAACTTGTTGTCACCCTGCAGATTGTTATAAATGAATGACTGAATTTGCTTTTTCTGATCACAGCTAAAATTCAGGATCTGTTCATCCATTGTTCTTTGCTCATACACATAGGTTGCTGCAAAATCCGGAAAACTCTCCTGGGAAACAAAGTATAACAATTTGCCCCGGACAAACTTGGAATAGAAATCAGGATCCCCGAAATCAAATGTGCCGTAATTATAAACGATGTCAGTCCCCACGGAGCTGTCCACGATCCTTAATGCACTGTGCCCAAATATGGAATAAAGCTCCGAACCGGGCGAACAGGTAAGCAGGCTCACCCGCATCCTGCAGGAGTCCTGTGCATTACCTGAAATAATGTTTAAAAGAAGTAAAAACGAAAGAAAAATTCTCATCATGTTTATTTCTGCAACCCGAATTTAGCAGGTTACAGAAGGCAGGTTGCAGGTCGCAGCACGTTTTCTTTCTGCAACCTGCAACCTGTAACCTGTAACCTGAATATGTTACCTGCTATAGTTCGGTGCTTCCTTAGTGATCTCCACGTCGTGGGCATGGGATTCTTTCATGCCTGCATTAGTTATCTTGACAAACTGGGTTTCATTTTGCAATGCGTGAAGATCTTTGGCTCCACAATAACCCATACCTGCCCTCAAGCCGCCTACGTATTGCGCGATCACTTCACTCAGGTATCCTTTATATGCAACGCGGCCTTCAATTCCTTCCGGAACCAGCTTTTTGATATCATCCTCCACATCCTGGAAATACCTGTCGCCACTACCTTTTTGCATAGCGCCTATAGATCCCATGCCGCGATATTGTTTGAATTTACGCCCTTCATAGATAATGGTTTCACCAGGACTCTCTTCCACGCCTGCGAAAATTGAGCCCATCATCACTGTACTTGCTCCGGCAGCCAGCGCTTTTACAACGTCTCCGGTATACCGGATGCCACCATCTGCGATCAAAGGAATATTCAAACTTTTTAAAGCGGCTGCGGCTTCCATAACTGCGGTGATCTGGGGCATTCCTGCACCTGCCACAATCCTGGTAGTACAGATAGAGCCTGGCCCTATACCCACTTTTACGCCGTCAGCACCGGCCTCAGCAAGGGCTTTTGCACCAGAAGCGGTACCTACATTGCCAGCTAAAACCTGCAGTTTGGGGAAAGATTTCTTTACTGATTTCAGTGCTTCGATGACGCCTTTGGTATGTCCGTGCGCACTATCTAAGCAAACCACATCAACGCCGATCTGGTGAAGGGCAGCGGCGCGGTCCAGCATATCAGAAGTGATACCAAGAGCAGCTCCAACCAACAGCCTTCCAAACCCATCTTTGACAGCATTAGGAAAACTGGTAAGCTGCAGGATATCACGGTATGTGATCAGCCCGATCAGTTTGCCGGTCCGGCTTACTACGGGGAGCTTTTCGATCTTATATTTCTGCAGGATCTTTTCTGCTTTTTTCAGATCAGTGCCTTCGGGGGCAGTGATCAGATTTTTACTGGTCATCACTTCGCTCACCTTCTTATGCGGACTGCGTTCAAACCGGAGATCGCGATTGGTTAGAATACCAACCAGTTTTTGTTTATTATCCACGATGGGTATACCGCCGATCTTATTCTCTTTCATCAGCCTGAGCGCATCACCAATGGTGGCATTTTCAGGCAAAGTGACAGGATCCAGGATAAGCCCGCTTTCGCTACGCTTTACTTTACGCACCTGTTCGGCCTGCCTGTCAATAGGCATATTCTTATGGAGCATTCCTATGCCACCTTCACGGGCCAGGGCAATAGCCAGCTGGGCCTCCGTAACTGTATCCATAGCGGCCGAAAGAAAGGGGACATTGAGTGTTATGGACTTCGTAAGCCTGGTGGAGATATTTACTTCCCTTGGCAATACCTGGGAGTAAGATGGTACAAGCAGTACATCATCAAAAGTTAAGCCTTCACCAAAAAATTTACCGGGGAACTTATCCTTGGGAGATTTTATTGTTGCCATGTGCAAAGATAGGGTGGAGAATATATATGATGCAAATTTTGCTCAGACAGCATTTACAGGTTGCAGGTTGCAGCCTGCAACCTTTAACCTGCAACCTGAAAATCAGGTTCGTATTCTTAATGTATAAAATTTACCGGGCAGTTGCTCCACAATGCCTTCGAGTTCAAGATTCAACAATGCAGTATGGAAACTGCTTCTTTTCAACCCGGATCTTGAATAAAACTGATCAATATGTATGGCCCCATGAGCCTGTAACAGCTTGTACAACGAAGAAGCATCTTCATTCAGTTCCGGTAAAATGAATTGCTGCTTCACTTTTTTTTCAAGGTCCCAATTCATGAATTCAACGATATCGTCTGGGTCTGAAGAGAGCCTGGCTTTGCTGTCCCTGATCAGGCTGTTGCAGCCCGCGCTTTTTCTATCGTGCACCCTTCCCGGTATGGCGAATACCTCCCGGTTATAACCTGCGGCCATATCTGCAGTGATCATACTTCCACCTTTCGTATCTGTTTCAACTACCAGTACAGCATCGCACATGCCGGCAACGATCCGGTTACGACGCGGAAAATTCTGTTTATCAGGCTGGGTGCCACTCAGAAATTCAGTGATCAATCCTCCATTCAATATCATCTCCTTAGCAAGGGAGGTATGCGACGAAGGATAAATAATATCAAGCCCGTTTGCCAGTACCCCTACCGTTGAAAGCCCGTACTTCAATGCGTTTCTATGGGCGATCTGGTCAATGCCATAGGCAAGCCCGCTGACAACAAGGATATCAAGTTTTCCCCATGCTTCCAGGTACTGTTCAACCAGCATTCTTCCATATTCGGTCTGTTTCCGTGTACCTACTATGCTTACGATCTTCTTTGCATTCAGATCTGTATTTCCTTTGTGGAACAGGATGATGGGTGGATCTGCACACTGTTTGAGGCGTTGTGGGTAATCATCTTCAAAAAATAACAGGGGTTGTATCCTGTACTTCTCAATAAAACCGATCTCTTTTTCGGCTCTTTTCAGGTCTTTAAAACGGCAAATATTTTTAGCCCTGACCGAACCGATCCCCGGGATCTTTTCCAGCAGCGAGGTTTTTGATCTGAATATCGCGCGTGCGTTTCCGTAATGTTCCAGAAGTATCCTGCTATGTACGGAACCGATCTGGGGTACTAACGTAAGTGCAATGAAATAAAGCAATTCATCCGGATCTCTCATCCGGTAAAATTAATTGCGACCTGTTTTTATTTGCTTATGACTTGCAACTCGGTTCTCCTGTTTTTTGCCCTTCCTTCTTCGGTGTTGTTATCAGCAACTGGTCGTGTTTCACCGAATCCCTTAGACAAAAGTCGCGCCGTTTCAATTCCTTTTTTTGCCAGATAGGCAATTACAGATTTGGCCCTGTTATTAGAGAGCGTGAGGTTATCAGCAGGCTTGCCGATATTATCAGTATGTCCATTGATCTGCACTACCATGGTATTGTTTTCCTTAAGCAGATCCACTATGTTATCAAGCTCGGCTTCCGATTCTTTTTTAAGGTCGTATTTACCTGTTTCGAAGAAGATATTCCGAAGTATAACATTTGCATTCACTTCTATAGGCTGCAACGGTATATCATATTGGTATATAGAATCAGGTGGCTTGCTGCTTAGAGGAAAACTTTCTGAAAAAATCAGGTAGCCTTTCCTGTTCACGTTGAACGCATAATCCTTCCCCAGTGGAAGCGTCATCAGATAATTTCCATCTTCATCGGTCTGAACCTTTGACGATCTTAATCCGGTGGCGATATCTTTCAGTTCAACGGCACTCGGCAGGCCTTGTTTTGTTTTTGCATCATACACTTTCCCCTTTACCCAAAGTGTTTTTACTGGCCTGATATCTTCCCTTAATGAAAAGCTATAGAGATCTAACGCGCCGCGGGAATCTGAACGGTCACTGGCATAAAATGCAGTAGTGCCGTCTGAGGTCACAAATAATGTGGCTTCATCATCTATAGTGTTGATTGGATAACCAAGATTTTCCGGCGTTCCCCAATGTCCCGTGCTGTCTTTTCGTACCAGGAAGAGGTCCATCTTTCCATATCCCGTCAATCCATTGGATGCAAAATATAGGGTTTGATTGTCGGCATGTATGAACGGTGAAGTTTCATCGCCGCTGGTATTGATCTTTGGACCCATATTCATCGCGGGTCCCCATTTGCCGTCGGGCATAATATAACTTACATAAATATCAGAACCGCCGAGGCCGCCTGGAGCCCTTGCTGCAAAATACAGCGCTCTTTTATCAGGCGCGATCGAAGGCTGTGATTCCCAGAATTCAGAGTTGATCACATTGCCCATATTGATCGGTTGGCTCCAGCCCTTGCGGGTTAACAAAGAATAATAAAGGTCACATCCTCCAAACCCATCAGGCGCGTCGCAACTTGTAAATACCAGTACTTTCCCATCCTGCGAAATATTCTGTGCTCCTTCGTTCCTGTCCGTATTGATATCGCCTGGAAGGGGTGCAGATGCAGACCATCCACCTGATGGCAATGCATTGGCTCCAAAAAAATCTTCATTATAAAAATTAATCTGCCTCGTGAATACCAGTTGCTTTCCATCAATGGTCAGAGAAGGGAAATATTCCGGGAACTTACTGTTGATACTGTCCCCCAGGTTCCTGGGTGCAAAAACATAATTTCCAGTGGGATGTTCCTTAGCATAGTTCACGGCAAACACATAACTGTTTCTCCTGTATTCTGCAGCTTTCCTGCTTTTCTCTCCCAAACTGGGATCCATTGTAAAATCATCTACGGCCTGGAGCGCTTTTTCAAATTCGCCGATCCCTGCCAGGTTGATCGAATAAGGAAGTTTATAATCGTGCGTGTAAGTGGAATCCAGGGCAAATGCCTTTTCGTAATCCTGCACCGCATTTTTATGATTTCTTACTTCACCATTAATGCCCGCCCTTGACAAATATGCGTCAACAAAATTCTTATCCGTTGCAATAGCCTGGTCAAGTAATTTGATGGCATCCTGGTACTTACCTTCTTCTGCTTTCTGGATGGCAAGTTCATACATGGTCATTGCCTTCTTATTGATCTTGTCAGGGTTGTATTTCTGAGCAAGACAGGTAAAACTTATGATGAAAAAACCGGTAAGTAGTAAAAGTGGTTTCATTTACAATTGTAGGATTAACGAATTAACGGATTATCGGGTTAATTAATTGTCTTTTAACGTATTATTAGAATAACCCGTTAGTCCGCCAGTCCGTTAATCCGCTAATTATCAGGGCACATGAATATACTTATGCATCTGTAACGAAAACTCCCACTGGGGGTGCTGCTTGATATATTCGATGATCAGCGGAGTCATTTCGTCGGCTTTGCTCCATTCAGGCTGCAAATAGAGTTTGCAGGATGGACCAACCATAGCTTCATATTTTTCTGCCCAGGCGAAATCTGACTTGTTAAAGATCACCACTTTGAGCTCATCGGCATGGGGCATGACCTCGTTGAGCGGCGACTTGAATTTTTTAGGTGAAACACAGATCCAGTCTGGTTTGCCACTAATCGGATATGCTCCGGATGTTTCGATATGGACTTTGAGACCTTGTTCCTGTAAAGCCCTTATCAACGGATCAAGATCATACATAAAAGGTTCACCGCCAGTGATCACCACGATTCTCGCCGGTGTTGAACTGACTTGGAAAACAATATCTTCAATGCTGCTGAGAGGATGTTTGTCTTTATCCCAGCTTTCTTTTACGTCACACCACACGCATCCCACATCGCAACCGGCGAGCCGTACAAAATATGCAGCCCTGCCCTGGTGATATCCTTCACCCTGGATGGTATAAAACTGCTCCATCAGGGGGTATGTAATAATTGCACTCATTTTTTGCTCCTCAGCATGCAGGCTTTGTAGGTATTCATAAGTAAGGCTGCAATGGTCATGGGACCAACGCCACCAGGTACCGGTGTGATATAACTGCATTTTTCGGCAACCGCTGCAAAATCGACATCTCCTTTAATTGCAAAGCCGGATTTTTTTGAATGGTCTTCAACTCTCGTGATGCCAACATCGATCACTACAGCGCCTTCCTTCACCATATCTGCTTTAAGAAATTCAGGTCTGCCAAGTGCCGCAACAATGATGTCTGCCTGGAGACAGATCTCTTTGAGATTATGGGTGTGGGAATGGCAGACTGTTACCGTACAATTTCCCGGGTAGTCGTTCCTGTTAAGAAGTATACTGATGGGCCGTCCAACAATATTGCTTCTGCCTATTACTACTGCATGCTTGCCTTTTGTTTCAATGCCATAGTGTTCGATCATGAGCAAGATGCCGTATGGGGTAGCGGGATAAAATGCGGGCAGTCCCTGTACCATCCGGCCAACAGATTCCGGATGAAATCCGTCAACATCTTTATCAGCAGATATGGTGTCTATGACCAGTTGCTCAGAAATATGTTTGGGAAGCGGCAACTGAACCAGGATGCCATCCACATCTTCATTATTATTAAGATTGCCGATCTCATTCAGTAATTCTTCCTGGGAAACCCCGGCATCCATCCTGATCAGTGTGGAAGTAAATCCAACTTCTTCGCAGGACTTCACTTTAGAAGCCACATAGGTTTCGCTGGCTCCATTGTTACCAACCAGGATCGCCGCCAGATGCGGCCTTTTCATTCCACTGGCGGTCAGTTCCTGAACTTTTTTCCTGAGGTCGTCTTTTACAGCCTGGGAAACCAGTTTTCCATCCATGATTTTCATGGCGCAAATTTAGGCAGGAAAATACCAGCAGCATTTGTTTTTTTTCACATGGAATGGGCTTCAGGCCAATTTAAGTTTGCTGAATGGTGCGTATGATTTTGATGGGGATGTGGATGGTTTCAACTGCGAAAGCCCAATGGGGCCATTCGAATATGTTGGCCGGTGCGGCAGGACTAAGCGGGTATAAAGATATATTCTGGGGTATATCCGCTTATCCCGCTGCCATGCAGAAAGGCACCCTGGGTATCGGTTTTTTTGGCGAAAAGCGATACATGACGGACCTGTCTTATTATGATCTCGCTTTTGCCGGTGACATTTCCGGCCAACCGTTCCAGGTCCGGTTGATCAGGGAGGGAAATACCAATTTTTCTTCTACCACAGCCTCCCTGGCCATTAACAAAAAACTCAGTGACCAGATCACCATAGCCCTGAAACCCGGATATACTTTCAGTGTGGCAAAAGGATATGGGAGCATGGGGCAACCGCTTGCGGGAATCGGCGTATTATTTCGTTTAAACAGCAAATTGAGTTGGGGACTACAGGCAGATGGGATAAACAGTTTTTTCATGAACACAGAGGGGCGGTATTTCGTGGTGAGAACTGGCATCGGCTATATGGTGTCCGATCTGGCCTTTCTCAGCTTTGAAGCGGTGAAGGAACAAGGATACCCTGTTTATTCAATGGCGGGTATACACTATGTCTTCATGGAACAAATGGAGGCAAAATTCGGTTATGCGTTTCAGTTATCAACGGCTTCATTAGGGCTGGGATACCGCTATTCGGGTCTGCATCTTGCCATATCCGCCAGTTACCATCTTTCTCTCGGGGCAAGTGCGGGCATTTCTGTAAACTGGCAATTTAAAAGTAGCGAATGAGGCTGTTGATCCTGTTTTTGTTCGGATGGCAGATATTGCAGGCCCAGGAGGAAGAACTCACCAGGGTAATGGAAGATCAGGCCAGCCAGGAGGATGCAAAAGAAGTTGAAGAAGACCTGCAACAGCTTCAGGCCTTTGTGCAGCGACCAGTAAATCTGAATGCTGCTGTATCAGAAGACCTGGCGGTGTTTCCTTTTCTCACTGCTTTGCATATTGAGCAATTCATTCTCTACAGGAAATTCGCTGGAAAACTTGTTGATACCAGGGAACTCCAGGCTGTACCTGGATGGAGTGCTGCGATAATTCGACGGATCATTCCTTTTGTTACGGTGAAGGAGATCCCTTCATTACAATCAACGCTGTCCGGAGACCTGAGAAAGGGAAAGCAACAGGTATTATTGCGATCTGCTTTGGCGGCAAATGCAGGTATACTTATACGTTATCAGTTCAGCTCTCCCCATCTGCAATTTGGTGTGAATACAGAGAAAGACGCAGGCGAGAGGTTCTGGCAGGGACGGAAAGGCATTTCTTACCTGTCGGCTCATCTGATGCTGAAGAATTTTGGCATGATAAAAACGCTGGTCATTGGCGACTATATAATCAATATAGGCCAGGGGCTTATGTTATGGCAGGGTAGGGCCGTGCGAAAAACGGCGCTGCCGATCATGATCAAAAGGCAACTGCCGGTTCTCATGCCATACAGGTCAAACGACGAGAACAGGTATTTTAAAGGGGCTGCCATTCAACTGGCCGGGAAAAATAAAGAGTGTGTATTGTTTATGTCCATGAACAAGCTCGATGCAAACATTCAAAATGATACGATAACAAAGGCTTCTTATGTGACTTCATTTCTGAACACGGGCTATCACAGGGATCCTGGTGAACTGGCCGATAAGAATGCAGTGACACATCTATCTGCAGGTGCAACAGCATTATATAATTATAAGCGGTTACGCGTGGGTATAAGTTCCGTATTTCATTCGTTTTCGCTGCCAGTGTTCAGGGCCACAGAGGCTTACAATCTTTTTTCTTCGAGAGGGAAAACGCTTTTGAATTCTGGTGTGAGTTATCATTATACGTTAAGGAACCTGCACGTATTTGGAGAGTTCGCTATTGATGGTGAAGGTGATCCGGCAACGATCAACGGGTTGATGCTTGCAGCAGACCAGAGACTTGATCTTTCTTTGGCACTCAGAAAGATCAGCCGGGGATACAGATCATTTTTTGCCAATGCCTTTACCGAATCTTCGGAGCCCCAGAACGAGGCGGGGATGTATACAGGCCTGAGTTTTCGTTTAAGTCCCAAACTGACGCTGGATGCTTATGCAGATCATTATCGTTTTCCCTGGTTGAGGTACCGGGTGGACGCCCCCGCATCGGGGCGTGACTATATGCTTCAATTCAGTTTCAAGCCAGACAAGCGTACAGCCATATATATAAGGTATAGATCTGAGGTTAAATCGCAGTCCTACGGCCCTGGCCAGTTAAAGGCTGTACAGGAACTCAGCAGGTACTCAGCCAGGATACATATTGAACATCGCGTAGATCCAGCCTGGGAATGGCGATTCAGGCTGGAATTCAATGGTTTAAACCGAGCAGCTATGAAACCAGAGACTGGATTTATCATGTATGCTGACCTATTCTGGACTCCGCTCCAAAAACCTTTTGCTTTTAATTTGAGGATAATGACCTGTGAAACAAGTAGTTATGAGTCAAGAATTTATGCTTTTGAGAATGACGTAATGTATTACAATATCGTTCCCGCCGTTTACGGTAGATACGGGCGGCTTTATGTTAATACTAATATAGATATATCAGAAAGGCTAAAGGCCTTTATCAAAATCGCTAAGAATTTCCCGGATTTCCGCAGAGAATGGCTGTCAAGGGTCCAATTCATCTACTCTTTTTGAATTTATTCAAAATTGTTGCAGCAGATTCGAAAATCTTTCTGTCATAGAAAAAGGTTTTGGAATGTTAAAGAATTTAACAATTTTTTCATTTCTTCGCCTCTTCTTCAAAATCAAACCAAAAACGAACAACATGAGAAAAATTCTGACACTTATGACGGTGTTCGTACTGATGTGTGCTTTGGCAATTGGTCAAACACGCACGATCACCGGAAAGGTCAAAACTGACAAAGGGGATGTCCTTCCTTTTGCCACTGTTACCGTAAAAGGTACAACACGCTCTGTTACAGCAGATGCGAATGGTAATTTTAGTATTGAAGCGAAAACAGGAGATGTACTCCAGGTTTCGTCAGCAGGACAGAAACCAATTGACCTTGTACTTGGTGCCGGCAATACAATTGAAGTGACACTGGGTGCCGCTAATGCCCAGTTGGAAGAGGTAGTTGTTACTGCCCAGGGTATCCGTCGCCGTCCGAAGGAATTGGGTTATTCTGTTGCTAAAGTCAGCAGCGATGACATTATGGTGGGCCGTTCTCCGCAACTGGCTCAGAGCCTTTCCGGTAAGGTATCCGGTCTGGCTGTTTATAACGTGAACAACTCAGTGGATCCCTCAGTAAAGATCACACTTCGTGGTTACAGGTCTATGACCGGTAATAACGATGCGCTTTTGGTGATCGATGGTGTTCCTCAGCCAGGATCACAAACCATGCTGTCTCTGCTTAACCCCAATGACATTGAAAGTATCAGTGTTCTGAAAGGTGGTCAGGCAGGTACGCTTTACGGTTCTGCAGGTGTGAATGGTGCACTGGTTATCACTACCAAAAGAGGTGCAAAGGGTAAAGCCCGTGTCACCTTCAGTAACTCTACCAACATCGAGGAAATCAGTTTTCTTCCAAAATTCCAGGATAAATATGGCAGTGGTTCACACTATGCCACTGGTTTTGGTCAGCCCGGGTATAAAACAGATTACCTGGAACGTATGAAAGACAACTGGCGTCCGTTCGAAAACCAGCAATATGGTGATGCTTTCAATGGTGAACCGCGTATCATCGGTCGTCAACTGGAAGATGGTTCACAGAACATTATTCCTTATTCAGCAATCAGCGGTGAGCGCAAAAGGATCTGGAATACTGGTGTAACCATGAACAACCAGATTGCAGTTGAAGGGGGTGCCGATAACAATAACTATCGCCTCTCCTTTGAAAATAATAAAGCTGAGGGCGTGGTTCCCAGTGATAAAAGCAACAGAACAGGTGTAAGATTTGCAGCGGGTACTGAAACAGGCAGATTGACTGCCAGGTTCAACGCTGCTTATGTTCAGCAGAATTTCGACAGAACCACTTTTGATTTCTATTTTGAATCACTGAACCAGGCTGCACATATTCCATTGAGCCAATACAGGGATTGGAGGAATAATAAGTTTGCCAATCCGAACGGATTTTACAACGACTATTACAACAACCCTTATTTCAGGTTGGACAACGACAGGCAGAATTACAATGATGCCAATATCAGTGGTTCTGTTGACCTTGGATTCAAGATCAACAAATGGTTGAATCTGACAGAACAGATCGGTGTCCAGAATAATACCAGGAACAGGAAAAATACTGTAGGTCAGTTCATTTATTCAGATTGGGCTAAGAATGATGCATTTGTACCGGATCCATGGTCATGGGCTAATGACTACGATGGTATTGATCGTGCAGGATCCAACATATTGGGTAGCGTTTACGATGCTGTCAGCACAGAGAATATCCTGAATAATGAATTGAGGTTGAATGCAGAACACGATTTTGGTGATTTCAACACCCGTGGACTGATTGGTTTCAACGTTTATCAGCGTAAAACAAAACTGGTAGAAGTTTCTTCGGGTTCAATTGTGGTTCCAGATCTTTATAACGTTTCAAACCGCCAGGGTGAACTTGGTGGGGGTGAAGCCAATACTACAGAAAGGAAATACGGATACTATGCCAACGCTAGTGTAGGCTGGAGAGATATGATCTTCGTCGAAGGTTCTTTCCGTTACGACTTCACATCACGTTTCTATAAAGACTATCGTGCTTCAAACCTCTATTCATATCCTTATTATGGATTTGACGTAAGCTTTATTCTGACCCAGGCTTTCCCGGTTCTTAAAGGTGATATCCTTAACTACGCCAAGTTAAGAGGTGGTTGGAACAAGAATGGTAACGATAACATCGCACTATATGGTCTTGATCCGACCTTTGCTAACGGACCTGGATTCCCATATGGTAATACCGTTGGTCTGAGTGTTGGTGATATTTTGCCGGATCCAAACCTCAAACCTGAATTCGTATACTCATATGAATTTGGTGGTGAATTCCAGTTCCTGAAGAACAGGGTTAACCTGGATGTTACCTACTATAACCAGCGCAGCGAAGGTCAGGTGCTTACCGTGAAAATCCCTAACACTACAGGTTACAGTAACCTGAGAGTAAACGTTGGTAATACCAAGAACTGGGGTTATGAAGCAGATCTTCGTGTAGCCATACTCAGGTCTAAAGATTTCAGCTGGGATATCAGTGCCCGTTATTCATTCAATGATAACAAGGTGACCCAACTGTTCCAGGGTGTTGACCAGTTCGTATTGGGTGGATATTCTTACGCCAGTACTTATGTGATCAAGGATCAGGCATTCCCGATCCTGAGAACAACTTCATACATCCGCGACGCAGCTACTGACAGGGTATTGGTAAACAAAGGAAATGGCTATCCTATTACTGGTCCATTGAAAAGCATGGGCCGCACGATTCCAAAGCATATCCTGGGTTGGGGAACAACATTCCGTTGGAAACAACTTAGCCTGGCTACAAACTTTGAATACCGCGGTGGTAATGTGATGTTCTCACAGATCGGTCGTGATATGACCTTTACCGGTGCTGGTAAATGGACTGAAGAACGTACACCACATGTATTCCCTAATAGTGCTTATGACGATGGTACTGGTAAGATCGTTCCAAATACTGATGTTCAGGCCCAAGAGTCAGAGTATTCTCTTTGGGTGGATTATTATCGCCAGATCGCTGAGAACTTTGTTACCAAAGCATGGTTCATCAAACTCCGCGATATCAACATCACATATACTTTTTCACCAAGCCTGATGACAAAAACAAAAATTTTCAGCGGCGCAAGTGTAGGTGTATATGGACGTAACCTGTTCACTGTTGTGGACAGCAAGAATTACTATACAGATCCTGAGTTCAGTTTCTCAAACACGAACGGTTCAATTGGTATCAACAACACTACCAATACACCGCCTGTTCGTCAGTATGGTATCAACGTTAACCTGATTTTCTAATAAACCATTAACCAGTAATTATGAAACTTAGAAATATAGCAATCGCAGCGTTATTGGGAGCTTCAGCACTGGCAGGGTGTAAAAAGTCCTGGCTTGATGTAAATACCAATCCCAATTCACTGCCTTCATCCACCCCAAACTATGTTTTCACCAATGCTTTGTCAAGGATGTCAACGGGTTCGGGTAACCTGCTTTCAAATGAAACAGGTGAATATTATTCAGGCCACTGGACTCAGTCTAACTCTTATATCCTGAGTGCGACCACTTTCTCTTACCAGTATACCAATACCGATTTCAACTATTGGGATGGATGGTATGATCTGTTAGAAGATTTCGAATATGCTGATCAGCAGGGAAAACTGGTGGATGAGTATAAGTATATCAGCGGCCCTGCCAAAGTGATGAAAGCATTGCTTTTCCAGCAGGTAGTAGATGCGTATGGAAGTGCTCCATATTCAGAAGCTCTTAAGGGTGGTGCGGCATTGTCCCCTAAATTCGACGATCAGAAGGATATCTATAAAGGTCTTATCAAAGATCTCGACACTGCAATTACCTACCTGAAAGCTAATCCGTTCCCAGGATCAGGTGCAGCTGCAGATATTGCCTTTAATGGTAACACCACCAGGTGGATCCAGTTTGCGAATTCTTTAAAGATGAGGATACTGATCCGCCAGAGCAGGGTAGCAGGTATGGATGCTTATATTGTTGCAGAGATCAATAAGGCTGCGGCGGTAACAGAAGGATTCCTTACCGCAAATAATTTGGGTGTGAATCCCGGATTTCTTGCTTCTACCGGTAAAACAAATCCTTACTACGACAGGTGGGGATATAATGCCAGTGGTGCAACACAGTCTCTGGGCCGTTATCCACGTCCTACAAAGTTCCTGATCGATTTTTATAAATCTTCAGGTGACTCAGCCAGGATGAAACGCGCATTCTATGCTATTGGTGGTGAAAATGGTACTACCCCAGGCACCAGTGTCAGGGCTGAGATCAACAGCAACTACGCGGGTGTGCCATTTGGTGTAGGATCAGGATATTCTGCAACAACGGTTTCTCCCATTGGCCCTTCCATGATCACCAAGGGGCAGTATAACAAAGCCTATGTGGTATTTACTGCAGCTGAAACTAATTTCCTGCTGGCAGAAGCTAAGCAGCGTTATGGTGCTCAGGTCAACCTGACCAAAACAGCCCAGGAATATTATGAAGAAGGTGTTAAACAGTCTTTCAGCCTGGTAGGTGCTTCTGCAGCTGCTGCAACTGCACTCCTGACCAATGGCCAGGATTTGACAGACTGGACTGCTTCTACTGATAAACTGAAAGCCATCTGGATGCAGAAATGGATCGCCCTCACAAACTATAATGGTTTTGAGTCATGGGCTGAATACAGAAGAACAGGTTTCCCTGTCATTCCTCAGTCAGCTTCTGTACCCACAGGATCTACAGACAGGCCTGTACGCTTCCTGTATCCTCAAACAGAAGTAGGTTCTAACCAGAAAAATGTGCCTGCTCAACCGCAGGGTGATAAGTTCTCTTCCAGGATTTTCTGGGACGTAGATTAATGATGTTCTTCGAGATATTTTTCAAAAAAAGCAGGCCGATGGCCTGCTTTTTTATTTTCTTCTAATTTTTTTGCCATTTAGTTGAATATTAATACGATCTGGGCGCCATTCGTTATACATTATCATTATTTGCTTTGCATAAGCAGCCTTTTTTCCATAAAATCTGTCCTAAATCTTGCAGGAAGAATCAACAAATATTTAACATTGGACTTCTTCTGCTAAATTTGGACCTTGATTTTTAAAACCAAAACAAAGCGACATGAGAAAATTGGTGACACTGCTAACAGTGTTTATCCTGTCCTGTGTATTTGCATT
Source organism: Chitinophagaceae bacterium (assembly GCA_035298945.1). Classification (GTDB taxonomy): domain Bacteria; phylum Bacteroidota; class Bacteroidia; order Chitinophagales; family Chitinophagaceae; genus Pollutibacter. The sequence goes on from DATGXN010000397.1 coordinate 25,051, forward strand.
CGGTCAAAGCCGACAAATCCAAGGTAAGGTCAGAAACGACAAGGGCGAATCGGTCCCTTTCGCTACCATTGCAGTTAAGGGAACAAAGAATACCGCTGTAGCAGATGCTGAGGGCAACTACCAGATAGCGGCCAAAACCGGGGATATCCTGGTGATCACTGCTACCGGTCAGAAGTTCGTAGAAGAGACAGTAGGTTCAAGCAGCACGCTGGTGACAACTATGACCGCAGCACGTGGTGAACTGGAAGAAGTAGTAGTGACTGGTGCCTTTGGTATCAAAAAGTCACAAAGAACTACCGCCTTCAGCTCCCAGGTGATCAAATCTGAAGATCTGCAGATCGTTCGTCAGACTAACGTTAATAATGCTCTTGCCGGTAAAGTAGCCGGTGTTCAAACAAGAAGCCAGTCAGCCGCCAAATTGAATTCAGAGGCCTTCCTCCGTATTCGTGGTGGTCTTGGTCTTGGTGACCGCGCCCCGATCTATGTGGTTGATGGTACTATCACCGGATCATTTGACATTAACCCGGACGATATTGAAGATATCACCGTTCTGAAAGGTGCCAACGCAACGGCCCTTCTGGGTAGCCAGGCTACCGGTGGTGCTATCATCATCACTACTAAGAAAAAAGTGGGTCGTAACGGCCAGCTCGGTATTGAATTCAATACCGGTGTTACAGTTGATAAAGTCTATATTCTTCCTCAATACCAGAACCAGTATGCTGGTGGTGGAGTGGGAGACCTGATGGAATTTGTTTGGGAACCGGGAATGCCTGAAGAGTGGAAAGCACTGAATGGTAAATACTACCATGATTATACTGATGACGCCAGCTGGGGTCCAAGGATGGTAGGCCAGGAATATATTCCCTGGTATGCATGGTTCCCCGGTCATGCTGATTCTTATAAAACAGCATCACTTACTCCTCAGCCTGATAACGCCAGGGATTTCTGGCAAACAGGTGTAACTACCAATAACAATATTGCATTTGGTAAAAGCGCCAACAACTATACGTTCAGGGCGTCTTATACAAACCAATATATTAAAGGTATCATTCCAAGTTCTTCTTCCAAGAGGAATACCTTCAACGTGAGTGCAAGTGTTGATATGAACCAGCATTGGAATATCGCTACTAACATCACGTTCTCTAACAATACCATTAAAGGCCAGTTTGACGATGGATATTCCAACCAGTCAACCGGTTCTTTCAGTTCATGGTTCCACAGGGATCTGGACATGTCGAAACTGCAGGACCTGCGTAATATCCGTTCTCCTTTTGGAACTTACGGAACCTGGAACCTGAGGTTCAATCCGGATGGATACAACCCAGCTAACCCTTCTGCTTTTTATAAGGGCAACTACTGGTATAATTTCTACAGCTATTTCAATGAAGTGAATAATACTTCGAACCGTAACAGGTTATTCGGAGATATCGACCTGACCTATAAATTCGATAACCACTTCAAAATAAGGACTACTGTACGTCGTAACCAGCTTATGACCTATGCTGAGAATATAACCACTTCCCTGATT
>DATGXN010000398.1:0-4726 GCA_035298945.1 Chitinophagaceae bacterium
TATTCATGCAGACCTCTCGCCTCTCTCCTTCCACCTCTCGCCTCCCACCTCTCGCCTCTTGCCTCCCGCCTCCCGCCCGGTTCTCCAGGAAATTTACACTAGCCTGACAATTAGCCAGTTAGCCGATTCGTCAATTCGCCAATCTATAGCTAACTTCGCTGTTGATGGAAAATAGCGTGGACATAATGGCTTTTGCCCATAAACAACCGGTCATGGTGGGGGACCTGGAGCTGCTTTTTCAGAAAGAAAAACAGATCCCGGGAACCTGGAATTACCAGATCCGCCGCTACAGACGTCACTCTTTCTGGACCGCTGAAGACACGGGCGTGTTCCATTATAATTACCAGAAAGACGATCCTTCGCAGAATTACATGGAACTCCGGTTCTGCCTGCTGGGCAATGCCTATTGCTCCGAAAAACATATCGAGTGCGATAATTGCAAGCTCAATGCCTCCCGTAACTGTGAACAAAAGCTGGCCACCGTGGATGTGCTGGAGTTCAGGTTCGATCACGAACATATCACCCAGTTCGTAAAAGGCATGAAAACTTCCAGCATGACCGACGACGTGCTCAATTTCTCGCATTCATCGTCTTTCACACGAACATTGCCCCTTTGTTCAAAAATGCGCACTACCATTGAAGCGCTGCTGAACCATAACTATACAGATACACTCGAAAATATCTTCATAAACGCACAAACCCAGATCCTCCTGCTGTACAGCATGGAATGTATGCTGGGGGTGAAAGAAGACGAACTGACCATAAATTGCAAGTTCCTCAATAATGAAGCGGACCGGGACAAGATCGCCAAAGCCCGCGAGATCCTGATCCAGCATATTGGTGATCCTATCACCATCAAGGAACTCAGCCGCAAAGTGGCCATCAATGAATGCTATCTGAAGAAAGGGTTCAAAGAGATGTTCGGTACCACCATCTTCGATTTCTACCAGAACCAGCGCATGGAACATGCACGCTTTCTTTTGTATGAAAAAGGTTTAAGTGTTTCCGAAGTATCCGCTATGCTGGGTTATTCGTCCATCTCTCATTTTTCCACTGCATTCAAGAAGCACACGGGACTGAAGCCCTGTGAACTACTAATAAGATAAGACAAGAGGGGACGCGGAGACACAGAGGGGGACGCAGAGACACAGAGCAGATCCTCTGCGTCTCTCCGTCCCTCTCCGTGTCTCCGCGTCCCTCTCCGCGTCTCTGCGTATTTCCGCATATCGTTAACTGATTTTCCTTTTTCGTAATAGCTCCTGCATCGTCCAAAAGATATTTGCATCCACAAACTTGAAGATGATGCAAAAGGCACTAATGATTTCTCTCTTTGTTTTTCTGACTATTAATATAAGCGCTCAAAACCTCAACGAAGACACCACCGGAAAAGACCATAAATACATGCCCGAGATCACTGTAGTAGGATTGGGTAGTAAATCTGATATACAGCAACTTCCGGAGATCGTGGGAACCAGCATTTATGCCGGTAAGAAGAATGCACTCATTGTGATGGATAATGTAAAAGGAAATGTGGTCACCAATACCATGCGCCAGGTGATGTCGAAAGTGGCTGGTATCCATGTATGGGAAAGTGATGGCAGTGGGATACAGATCGGTATTTCTGCGAGGGGGCTCAGCCCCAACAGGAGCTGGGAATTCAATGTTCGCCAGAATGGATATGATATCGCTGCAGATCCCTATGGATACCCGGAAGCCTATTATAATCCGCAGTTACAGGCGGTACAACGTATTGAGATCATCAGGGGTCATGGTTCTTTACAATACGGTCCCCAGTTTGGCGGCATGGTGAATTATATACTGAGGAATGGCAGTGAGATCAACAAGCCTTTCCAGGTTGAAATGCAGCAAACTGCGGGAAGTTTCGGGATGATCAATACCTATAATGCTATTGGAGGCGAAACAAAGAAATTCCACTATTACGCTTATTTCGATCACAGAAGCGCAGACGGTTGGAGAGAGAACAGCAAGTATTTCACCAACTCCGGATTCGGCACTTTCACCTGGAGGCTGAACGATAAATTGTCGCTTACTGCTGAAGTGATGAAAAATCATATCAATAGCCGTCAGCCAGGCGGGCATACCGATGCATCATTTGCTGCAGATCCGCAAAAAAGTTACCGGAGCAGAAACTGGATGGACATCGAATGGCTCACTACTGCATTGATCGCCAACTACCGGTTTGATGAAGATCATAAATTGAATGTGAAACTGTTTAATGTTCAGGGCGACAGGCATAGCGTAGGATATGTCAGGGCCATTACGATCGCAGATACCATCAACGCAACCACAGGGCAGTATAATAACAGGACAGTCGATATTGACAACTACAGGAATTTTGGTGTAGAGGCCCGGTACCTCGGAGATTATAATTTACTGGGTGGCAGGCACTCATTTTCCGGAGGGCTCAGATACTACCGTGGCAATACTTACAGGTATCGTGACGGCGTGGGAACAACAGGCATCGATTATGATATCAGCAGGGTGAATCCAACCTGGCCCAAAGACATCGATTATCATACCCATAATATAGCAGCATTTGCAGAAAACATTTTCAGGATCTCTGATAAATGGATCGTGATCCCCGGCATCCGTTACGAGTGGATTTCTGCTAAAGCAACCGGGGTCAACGGATACACAAATGGCAATCCGGTATATCTCCAGAACCAGGAAAGAGACCGTGCATTCCTGCTTGCAGGCATAGGGTCGGAATATCATGTATCTCCCAATACAGAGATCTATGCCAACATTACTCAGGCTTACAGGCCTATGCAGTTTGCTGATCTCACTGCACCGCCCACTACCAATGAGATAGATCCGAACCTGGAAGATGCACGAGGTTATAATGCAGATCTGGGGTACAGGGGAAGGGTGAGTTCATATCTTTATTTCGATGTGAGTGCATTTTACCTCCAGTACAATAACCGCATCGGTACCATATCACAGCAAAGAGCTGATGGGAGCTTTTATAATCTTACTACTAACGTTGGAAACAGCACCAGCAAAGGGTTTGAAGGAGTTGTTGAATTCAATCCCGTGAAAGCATTCTATCCGGAAACTAAATGGGGAGATGTGAGTGTATTTGTTTCTTATGGTTATACTGACGCAAGGTTCGGCGACCTTGATGTGATCCAGAAAGTAGGGAATGATCTTGTGAAAACCAATCTGAAAAACAAACGAGTGGAGAATGCGCCATTGAATATTCTGCGTACCGGGCTCACCTACAATTTTAAAGGATTCTCATTCACGGGTCAGCTTTCTCATGTTGACCGCTGTTTCGCAGATGCGAATAATACAGAGAAACCAACAGCTAATGGACAGAATGGTGTGATACCTGCTTACACCATCACAGACCTGACCGCAGCGTATGTGTTCAATAAACATGTTAATATCAAAGGCGGAGTGAATAACCTGACCAACCAGATGTATTTTACAAGAAGAGCTGGCGGATATCCCGGCCCTGGGCTTTTGCCATCTGACGGACGGAACTTTTTTGTTTCATTGGGACTGATATTTTAATGTGCTGGCCGGATAGTGTGTTAACCGGTTAATGCAAGAGATAAACGAGTTAGAGCTTCGGTATTCCGAGGCTCTTTACTTTTTAAAAAATCCTATCATACTTATCTTATGCATTAGCCGGCTAACACCCTAACCGGCCAGCACACTAATTCTGCGTCTCTGCGTTCCTCTCCGCGTCTCTGCGTTCCTCTCCGCGTCTCTGCGTTCCTCTCCGCGTCTCTGCGCCTTATAAAAAAAGGAGAGGGAAGCATTTGCTCCCCTCCATCCCTAATCCCTAAACCCTGGAAGAAATTTTACAGGTTTCCCATCTTATAGCGTACCATAAATATTCTATTGAGTGATTCTTCCCTCTTGATGATGGAAGCTCGTATTCTTGCTTTATAATTATGAGACCGGTGTTTTCTGGGTGAAAAAAACGAGGCAAGAAATTGCTTTACCAGATGTACAGTTTTCATAAATAGGATTTTATAGGTATTCGGTCCGAGAATATGTATCCAGAAACTATGCCAAACCCCCTTTTTTGGGGATAACTCATGTCGTTGCCTCAAGGATATTAACGTGGCTTTTAGTTTTTTTATTATCGGTTTTTTCGTCCGGAAAGCATAATTGTCCTCCGCTTTGTCACTGTCAAAATCCAGGGCTTCGGTTAGCCTTTATCCCTCAGCATATTGCGATATTTCAGCCTTTAAATTCCATTCGTCGAAAATCTTGAATGCTGCCCTCTAATCCGTAATTTTGCAACCTTTCTGAATAAACTTATGGAGTCCAGATACAAGGAATACGGTCAGTTGAACCTGCCAGCGTTTGAAAAAGAAATATTGGCGGCCTGGGAGAAGAACAGGGCTTTCGAAGCCAGTGTAGAGCTGCGCGAAGGCGCCGATCCTTTCGTTTTTTACGAAGGTCCGCCCAGTGCCAATGGTATGCCCGGCATTCACCACGTGATCTCCAGGACTTTAAAAGACCTGGTCTGCCGTTATAAAACCATGCAGGGTTTCCAGGTTAAACGAAAAGGTGGCTGGGATACCCACGGCCTGCCGATCGAATTGGGAGTAGAGAAAGAACTGGGTATCACCAAAGAGGACATAGGCAAAAAGATCAGTGTTGAAGATTATAATAAGAAATGCCGCGAGGCGGTACTTAGGTATAAAGACAAATGGGATGATCTGACCCGTAAAATGGGCTATTGGGT
>DATGXN010000399.1:0-7334 GCA_035298945.1 Chitinophagaceae bacterium
CGGAGTTATTTACATTTGTTGACTGTTTGTTGAACTTTTGATACCTGATTTTGTTATAGCAATAAAACAACCCTCATGCCCGGAACAGTTTTACGCAAATACAGGGAGTTAAGGAATTATTCTCAGGATTATGTGGCCCGCAAGATGGGGATCTCGCAGAATGCCTACAGTAAGATTGAAAATAATATCACCCAGTTAACGGTGAATCATATCAAACAGATCTCACAGATCCTGGAGGTTTCCATGATGGATCTTTTACGGGATGATTTCGAGATTCACGGGCCCGCCAATATTCAAACCGAGAGTATCAATAAAGATGCGCTTTTGCACATGCTGGATAAAGTGAAATTGAAACTGGAAGACAAACATCCGCAAAAGCATGATTTCTACCCCGTGATCATGGCCCTTCTGCAGTCAGTGGATTCTACGGTAACAAGCGTTCAATAAATAGGGAAATAGAAAGATAGAAAGATAGGGAGCATTCTCGAAGCATATTACTATCAAGAATGCTCCCTATCTTTCTATCTCTCTATCTCTCTATTTAAATAAGAACCGCTTCGATCTTCTTAAACCCTTCCTTGGGTTCCAGCCCTTCCCATAATATCTCGAAAATGGCATCGGCGATCGGTATATCTGCATTGAATTTCTGATTCAACTCATGGATGGACCGGCTGGCATTATAACCTTCAGCCACCATGTTCATTTCAAGCTGGGCTGCCTTCACTGAATATCCCTTACCGATCATGTTACCAAAAGTGCGGTTCCGGCTGAACAGCGAATAGCTTGTTACCAGCAGATCGCCGAGGTAAACGGAGGCTGCATAATTGGGCGATTTCTTATGCGAGGCAAGTTGTTTATGAATACCCACTTCCATATTGGCAATTCCCGCCATGCGGAGAAATCCTGCCATCTCATCTGCACAATTGGCTATGAACACGCTGAGGAAATTATCTCCATACTCAAGGCCATGCGCAATACCAGCACCCAGGGCAAAGATATTTTTCAGTATGGCGGCATATTGTACACCAAAAATATCGTTGTTGACCACCGTATTCAGATTGGGTCCCTGGAAACATGAAGCAAGTTCCTGTGCATAACGTTCATCTATACCCGAAAATGTAAGGTATGAAAGTTTTTCTGCTGCCACTTCTTCGGAGTGGCAGGGTCCCATGATGGTAAAATAATCTTCATAGGGGAATCCGAACTTATCTTTCAGGTATTCATTGAGCAGCTGATTCTTCCCCGGCACCATGCCCTTCACAGCTGAAATAAATTTCTTTCCCTTCAAGATGGCAGGATCAATTGCATCCACAGTCTCCATCATGTATGCCGAAGGGATCACCATCAATACCGCCTCAGATTGTTCAAATGTGACTTTCGGATCTGCATTCAGGTCCAGCAGGGAAGTATCAAAATGAACGGAATGAAGATAATTTGGGTTGTGATGCCTGTTCAGGATGTGGTCCACCACTTTTTGGTTACGCACCGTCCAGCAAACCCTATGCTTGTTATCCGTTAACAGTTTGACCAGGGCGGTACCCCATGATCCGCTTCCAATGACGCCTATTCTCATGTTCTGGTTAGATCAGTATGGGCCAAATATCGGTAAAAGGCTCGTTTTAAATAAAGCTATTATCGACGCAAAAAAAAGGCCCCACGTGTGCGGGGCCTTTAAACTATTTCAATTTCTCCTATTTCTTCACTTCAAACAACTGCTCTTTCGGAACCACTTTCACTTTCATGCCCTCACGAAGCAATTTACTCACCACAGTGTATGGACCGGTGATCACTTCATCGCCTTCTTTGATGCCGCTGAGGACTTCAATATGGCTCATGTCCTGGATATCAGTGCGCACTTTCACTCTTTTTACTGTACCATCTGCTTGTAGTACAAACACCACTTCTTCCATGTCTTCAATATCACCTTTGGGCTCTTCCTGGTTGTTATTATTGCTTGTTGGTTCTGCCTTCTTCATCTTCTTCTCATCAATGGCCACCTTACCGGTATCGCTCTTATCTCTTGTAGTAACCGCATTGATAGGAACAGAAAGCACATCGGCATGGGTCTTGGTCTGAATATCAGCGCTCGCACTCATCCCCGGCCTGAAAGGAAAACTCTTAGGCTTGGTGGGATCAAAAAGATCCTGGTAAGATGATGGGTCCAGCCTGATCCTCACTTCGTAGTTGGTTACATCAGTAGTGGAAACCTGCGTTGTACCTCCAACACCCCTGTTGGTACTGGCGATCTGGGTAACTGTGCCTTTGAATTTCCTTTTACTATAGGCGTCAACTTCAACAACTGCGGTATCACCTATTTTGACTTTAGGAATATCGTTCTCACCTACATCAACCCTTACTTCGATCACCCTCATGTCGGCCACCCGCATCATTTCGGTACCCGCCATCATGGAGTTACCCACTACCCTTTCACCTTTCTTCACGTTCAACAGGGAAACAACACCATTCATTGGCGCCAGTACACTGGTTCTGCCAAGGTCTTTTTGCGCACGCGACAAACTGGCCTGGGCACTCTGAACGCCGGCCTGGCCACTCCTTATGCTTTGTTGCGCTGCTGCGTAATCTGCTTTAGCGGTCAGGTATGCACTTTCTGCCTGCTCAAACTCGAGCCTTGAGATCACCTTATCATCAAATAACTGTTTCTGGCGCTTATACTGTCTTTCAGCCTGCTCAAAACGGGCCTTGAAAGATTCCAGAGATGCACTTGCATTCTGAACCTGGGCCTGCTGTTGGGTTACACCCGCTGCAGCCTGATCGCGCTGGGTAGCATATATGTCGGCATAAATACGCGCCAATAACTGTCCTTTCTGCACACTGTCGCCTTCCTGCACAGTGAGTTCAACGATCTCACCAGAGATATCCGGACTGATCTTTACCTCCACTTCGGGATAGACTTTTCCGCTGGCAGTAACCACTTCAGTGATAGACCGCTTGACTACTTTCTCAACCGAAACCTTGGTGGACTCTTCTTTCCCAATCACTCCGGCAGCTTTCAATCCAAGTAGTGCTATGATCAATAAGAGCAGAATCGCTCCTATCCATATCCATCTTTTTTTCATCTTATCTATTTACTTAAAAAGTTCTTTTTTTGACTCACTGCCCCTTTCTAGAGACGAACACCGCGTCCTTTATAAAATTCCAGCACCTTCATCTTGAACACATAGTCGTACTGCGCTATCAGCCTGTCCACTTTTGCGCGGGTAAGATTGTTCTGAATGGTCAGCCACTCTATGGTTTGCATTACACCCAGGTCATAGCGCCTGGAAGCCAGTTCAAAAGATCTCTCTGCGGTTTTCACCTGCTTCTCGCGTGCCAGGAAAGTCTTGTAAGAACCGTAAGACTGTTGATAGGCATTATATACATCCTGCTTCAATTGAAGGGTATCCCTGGTGATCGCCAGTTTGCTTCTTTCTATATCGAGTTTGGATCTTTCCACATTTGAACGGGCTTGCCAGCCGTTGAAGATGGGCACGCTCAACGCAAGACCGAAGTTCTGGCCGAAGTTATCTTTCAGCTGGCTTCCATAGCCATTCCAGATCGATCCCAACATTTTGTTCTGCCTTGTGGCGAAATCATCCGTAAACGCATATACCGGGGTCGGGTTCGTTGGACTTTTGGTATATGTGCCAGTCATTTTCTCTGAGCTTCCAGCCCGGTAAAACTCTTCAAAACCATTATTAAAAGATGATCTCAACCCACCAAACGCGCTAATAGTAGGATACAGGCGTCCCCGGCTGGCCTCGTATGCTTTTTCTGAAGCCATCAACCGGAGATTATTTCCTTTGATCTGGGGTTGGGAATTCAAGGCCATCTTATATACATCTGCGGGGTTCTCCAACAGAATATTGTCTACTGGTATCGTTTCAATGGGGGGCGTATCAAGTTCAAAGAGTTCGTCTGCAGGAAGATTAAGCAAACCCTTCAAACTAAGTTTATCGATCTCGTAATTGGCCAGGGATTGTATCAAAGTGGCGGAATCACGCGCTACCTGGGCTTCCAGTTCCACCGCATTAAGCTCCGGAAGTGTACCCGCATCCACCAGTTTCCTGGTATTATTATATTGTTGCAGGGATTGCTGTAACTGGATTTCATTCACTTTGGACTGTTCAAAACTCAGGAGTGCCAGCAGATATTGCCGGGCCACATTCAGTCCTATATCGTTCTTGGCCTTGTCTACCGCAGCCATATCCGCTTCATACCCGTATTTATTGGAAGAAACAGTATTGTTCAAAGAATTCCAATTGAAAATAGTCACCTGTGCCTGCAAGCTATGATTCTCAAACATGGAGTTGAGATTCTGGTATACGTTGGTGTTCTGGTTCAGTGAACGTCCAAAAGTCCAACCATGACTCATATTGTAATTCAACGAAGGATACTTGCTATACTTGCTCTGTTTCAGAATGATCTCTGAAGTCCTGGCCTGTATATCAGCCTGCAATACCGAAATATTATTTGCCATGGCATATTCCACGCATCGGCGAAGGTCCCATTTAGCAGTTTTTTGAGCGGAAGACTGCAGAAAAAGGGTTAAAAGGAACAAAAACGAAAGAAATTTCCTCATGAGGTCACTTTTGATTCCCCCACCACTGGCTAAATACCCAGTTTTGGGGGTACAAATATTCAACCAAATTAGCGAATGGCAAAATCGCCTGTCACAGAATGCTGCCGCCTGTATGAGAATGTGACAAATGTGATGAATGTGGTATCCGCCTTGTACTGAATTTAGGCGGATAATGTGGAGAAATGAATGTGGGAATGGTCCGGATTGACACATTTACTACCTTAATTACATTTCCTACAGTCTATCCAGGTCCTCGATCAGGTATTCAGCCTCTTCCAGGCCTACGTAGATCCGCATCATTCGGTGGTCTTTATTGGCAGGATCGAAATCTCCTGCTTTCATGGTGGCCAGTTTGGGAATGATCAGGGATTCATGCCCTCCCCAACTCACCGCCATCTTGAAATGCTTCAGGTTATCACAGAATTGCTCAATTTCCTCAGCCGTATCCAGGTCCACATAGATCGATATGAGTCCCGGCGCTTCTTTCATTTGCTTTTTTGCCAGTTCATACTGGTCAAATCCGGGATCGAATGGGTAGATCAATGATTCAACTTTCGGATGCTCTTTCAGATATTCATAGATCTTCCTTGTGGTGTGGTTGATCCTTTCAAGCCTGGATGGTAAAGTTCTTAAACCCCGCAGCAATAACCATGCATTGAAAGGCTGGATACCACTTCCTATGCACATGTACTCACTCAGGAAGATCTTTCTCATCATCTCCCCAGATCCACAAAGTACCCCTCCAAGTGTATCACTGTGCCCACCAATATATTTTGTAGCGGTCTGCATCGCTATATCGATCCCTATATCTATCGGCCGCTGGAATAATGGCGTACAATAACTGTTGTCAATAAGCGTAATGATTCCTTCTGCACGGGCAAGCTCTGCCACTGCTTCAAGATCCTGTAATTCAAAATACCAGGATGTAGGTGATTCCAGGTAGATCAGGGAAGTGTGTGGCAGGATGGCTCTTTCAAAATTCCGTATGTCGCGGCCATCGATATAAGTAGTGGTTATACCAAACTTAGGCAGGATCTGATCGAACAGGTGCCGGGTCCAGCTGTAAGGATGTTCCACCGAAACAATATGATCTCCTGATTTCACATTAGCCATCACTGCGGCATAGGTGGCGGCGGCACCATTATTGAAAACCAGGCAGTCTTCTGCACCATCAAGCGCTGCAAGCTTCTTACGGAGGATATCAACCGTTGGATTAAGGCCCCTGCTGTAGATGTAGGTACTCATCTCGTCTTCAAATGCTTTTCGCATATCCGTTACCGTATCAAATGCAAAATTGCTGGTTTGCATGATCGGTGGAGCTATTGCATTGAAATACTCATGACGGTCTTCTCCAAGCTGGTTGATGATGTATGATATGTCCATCAGTTGATCGTTTTGATGTTACGCCACCTGGCGGTGAGAAAGTATATTCCAATGAATGCGCCTAAAACCAGCACCCCGGTAAGCGCAGTGTAGGGCTGATCATAAGCAATGCTGAGGGCCACAAAAACATAAGTGGCGATGAATAACAGGGGCATGAAAGGATAGAGCTTCAGTTTATAGATCTTGCTGTCGTCCTGGCCCTTCATCCTCTTTCGCAGGATGAATAAAGTTGCGGCAGAAAACGCCATGCCAATGCAGTCAAGAAATATCGTGAAGCCAAGAATCTTATCAAATGTATCCAGGAAGAACAGGGTGCCAATGCTCAATAATGCATAAACAGTAAGACTAACTGTGAGCACACCTTTCTTGCCGTCTTTCTTTTTAAATATGGCAGGAAGTATACCATCTTCACTCATCGCATACATCACCCGGGGGTTACTGAGCAGGATGACATTCACATAAGCGAGTACGGCAATGAATAAAAGGATGGAGAAGGCATACCGACCGGGTGCCCCAAAAATCCTCTCCGCCACAATAGCTGCAATTCCTTTTGAAGTTTTGAGATCTTCAAAACCAATGACTTTGAAGTAGGAATAACTCACTAAAAGATAAAGGCCGATGATCACAAGTATGCCAATGAAAATACCCCGGGGCAGATTCTTCTGCGCATTCTTTACTTCGTCACCAAAATTTATTGTCTGCTGGTAGCCGCCATATGTAAAACATACAGCGATCAGTGCCAGTCCGAATGACCTGATATAGTCAATGGTTGAAAAACTCTGCGTTTCCACAACGGCTTTCACTGCTGCATGTTTGGCTGGAAAGAAGAGCGCGGTGATCAGCAGCACAAGCATGCCGATCTTGATCATCATCAGCATATTCTGTGTTTTGGCACTCACTTTCAGCCCCATGAGGTTGATGATATAGAAGAGGAGTATGGCGCCCATGGCCATGAATGATTTGACCAGATCACTGGGTGTCTTGTCAAAAACGATCTCGGCCAGGTATTCACTCCCGATCAGGGCAACAGCAGCCAGTGAAGCTGCATTGGAAATAAGGATGATACAGTTGATGCCGAATGCCACTGAAGGATGATAGGCGGTGGCGAATATTTTATAATAGCCGCCTGTGACGGGGTAACGGGATCCTATTTCGGCATAGGTTAATGCACCGCAAAGAGCGACTACACCGCCAAACAACCAGGCCAGAAAAAAAACATTGGGCGTGATGGCTGCTTTTGCTGAATCCGCAGCGGTTCTGAAGATACCCAGTCCGATCACCAGGCCGATGACGATCATAGTGAGGTCGAACAGGCTGAGCAACGACCTGCTCTGTTTGTTTTTATCCATACGTTGGGTTAAAATACGTAAAA
>DATGXN010000400.1:0-4714 GCA_035298945.1 Chitinophagaceae bacterium
ATCATATATGTAAGGATGAAGTGCCCCACTCCCGGAGCCAAAACGTCTGTACCCTCTTCCTCTCTGGCTGTCTGACTCCCTGGCTCTCTGTACAATGTCATTCTTTTCACTGACACTGGTCATAATTCCCCCTTCCCTATCTGGCTAATTTGCATGAAAATTCATCCCTTAATTATCCATTTATGGAAGCATTAAAATTCGCAAAGAACCTCGGCAAACCAGAGAACCTGTCTATCATGGACGGTAATGAAGCTGCTGCTTATATAGCCTACAAAACCAATGAAGTATGTGCCATCTACCCCATTACACCTTCTTCCACCATGGGAGAATGGGCTGATGAATGGAGTGCAAAAGGCATAAAAAATATATTCGGACAAACACCCAGGGTAATGGAAATGCAAAGTGAAGCTGGCGCTGCCGGTGCTATTCACGGTGCGCTCCAGGGTGGTGCACTAGCTACCACTTTCACTGCCTCACAGGGTTTGCTGTTGATGATCCCCAATATGTACAAGATCGCCGGGGAACTTACACCTACTGTATTTCATATCGCAGCACGTACACTGGCAACTCATGCGCTTTCTATATTTGGTGACCATTCGGACGTCATGGCAACCCGTGCAACGGGATTTGCCATGTTGTTCGGAAACACTCCCCAGGAAGTAATGGATATGGCGCTGATCGCACAGTCTTCCACACTTAAAACCAGGGTTCCTTTCCTGAATATATTCGATGGATTCAGAACATCACATGAACTGAATGAAGTGGATGTGATCACCGATGATGTGATCAATGCCATGATAGATACAGATGCCGTGAACGCCCATCGCGACAGGGCGCTTTCTCCTGATAATCCATTTATCCGTGGTACTGCCCAGAACCCCGATGTATTTTTCCAGAACAGGGAAGCTGCCAACCAGTGGTATACCAATGTACCAGGTGTTGTTCAGCAGGAAATGGACAAGCTCTACAAACTGACAGGCCGCAGATATAATTTGTTCGAATACTATGGACATCCTGAAGCCGACCGCGTGATCATCCTGATGGGATCAGGCACAGGCGCTGTAAAAGAAACAGTTGACTACCTGAATGAGAAAGGCGAAAAAACCGGCGTATTGTATGTAAGATTATACAGGCCATTCGCTATTGAAGATTTCATTAAAATGCTCCCCAGTTCTGTTAAGAAGATATCTGTTCTTGACCGTAGCAAAGAACCTTCAGCTATGGCCGAACCACTTTACATGGACGTCATCAACGCCCTTGCTGAAGCAGAATCACTCCGCCAATCCGATAATCCGTCCATCCGCCCATCGGTTTCAGGTGGCCGTTATGGCCTTTCTTCTAAAGAATTCAACCCAGGCATGGTTAAAGCTGTGTTCGATGAATTGAAGAAAGATCATCCAAAAAACCACTTCACAGTAGGTATTGATGATGATGTGACATTTACCAGCCTTAGTTACGATAAATCATTCTCACTGGAATCCCGTCATAAATTCCGCGGCCTGTTCTTTGGTCTCGGTGCAGACGGTACCGTGAGTGCCAATAAGAACTCTATCAAGATCATCGGTGAAAAAACACCAGATCATGTACAGGGTTATTTCGTGTATGATTCCAAAAAATCTGGTTCACTGACCGTTTCGCACCTTCGATTCGGAGCGAAACCCATTGAATCCACCTACCTGATCAATTCTGCAAACTTTGTGGCCTGCCACCACTTCAACTATCTGACCAAATATGATATCCTGAAAGATGCAGAGCATGGTTCCGTATTCCTGCTCAATGCACCTTACGATAAAGATGAAGTCTGGTCTAAACTTCCAAGGAAGATCCAGGAAGAGATCAAGGAAAAAGAACTGAAGTTCTATACCATCAACGCTTATGCCGTAGCCAAAGAAACAGGCATGGGTAACCGTATCAATACGATCCTGCAGACCTGCTTCTTCGCCATCAGCAATGTGCTTCCAAGAGAAGAGGCCATCGCTAAGATCAAGGAGGCCATTTATGAATCTTACTGGAAAAAAGGCGAAGCAGTTGTACAAAAGAACTACGATGCAGTTGACAATACACTGGAACATCTCTACCAGGTTGATTATTCCAAAAGCATCCTGGGCGATAACGCATTCGGTGAGCATATTTCCGATAAAGCCCCTGATTTTGTTTCTGAAGTATTATCAAAAATCATCTCTGGCGAAGGCGACGAACTTCCAGTTTCCGCATTCCCTGTAGATGGCACCTATCCTTCAGCAACAACCAAATGGGAAAAGAGAAATATTGCCGACGCTGTTCCAGTTTGGGATCCTGAACTATGCACACAATGTGGTAAATGCTTCTTTATTTGTCCGCATGCTGCCATCAGGCCAAAAGTGTACGACAAAGAACTGCTGGCAACTGCCCCTGAGTCTTTCAAATACACTGACCCCATAGGTAAAGAATGGGATAAGACAAAAGAAGCCTATACCCTCCAGGTATCAACAGAAGACTGCACTGGTTGCACACTATGTGTTGAGTTCTGCCCGATTACAAGTAAAACAGAGCCCGGACATAAAGCCATCAACATGATGGATAAAATGCCTGTCCAGGATAAGGAAATTGCAAACTGGAATTATTTCCTCGATATCCCCGAAGTTGACCGCGCACGCGTGAATAAGAATACGGTCAAGGGATCACAGTTCTTCCAACCATTGTTCGAGTTCAGCGGAGCCTGTGCAGGATGCGGTGAAACTCCATACCTCAAGTTGTTGACCCAACTTTTCGGTGAAAGAATGATCGTAGCAAATGCTACCGGTTGCTCTTCCATCTTCGGTGGTAACCTGCCAACTACTCCATGGGCCAAGAATGCTGAAGGTGTTGGTCCGGCATGGGCGAATTCATTGTTCGAAGACAATGCTGAATTTGGCCTGGGCCTCAAGATGGCCAATACCAAGAAAAAAGAAATGGGACTGATGCTGCTTAGTGAATTGAGACCGATCATCGGTGAACAACTGGCAGATGCACTTACACATGCTCCTGAAGAAACAGAAGCTGATCTCAGAACAAAACATGACCTTATCAAGGAACTGAAAGATAAATTGAAAGACATGAAGTCGGTAGCAGCACATAACCTCTACCACCTGGCTGATTTCCTTGCCGACAAATCCATGTGGATCATCGGTGGCGATGGTTGGGCTTATGATATCGGTTATGGCGGTCTCGACCATGTACTTTCCACAGGAGAAAACGTAAACATCATGGTGCTGGATACCGAAGTGTATTCAAATACCGGAGGTCAGAAATCCAAATCCACTCCTCTGGGTTCAAGTGCCAAGTTCTCTGTAAACGGTAAAACCAACAGTAAGAAAGATCTTGCTATGCAGGCCATCGCACACGGTACTGCTTATGTGGCCCAGATCGCCATGGGTGGCAACGACGTGCATACCCTGCGTACCATTCTCGAAGCTGAAGCCTTCCCTGGCCCATCTATCATCATCGCCTACAGCCATTGCATTGCGCATGGTATTGATATGGCACATGGTGCAGAAGAACAGGATTTTGCAGTGAAATCAGGCTACTGGCCGCTGTTCCACTACAATCCGCTTAAACCTAAAGGTGAAAGATTTGTGATAGACTCCAAACAACCTTCAATGCCGTTGAGTGAGTTCATGTATCACGAGAACAGGTTCAATGTGATCAAAGCCAAAGATCCCGAACTGGCAGAACATTTCCTTGCCCAGGCTGAGGAAGAGAAGAATGCCAAATGGGACAGGCTGAATTTATTCAAAGGTCTTTGATCTTTAAATAAATGTGATGAATGTGGGGAATGTGATTAATTATCCATTCTCCACATTTATTTTACTCACCTTTAGGCCATGACAGCTGAACAGTTTATTGCCGGTCTCTTCAAATATAAAAATGACGCTGAACTAAAAAACGTACAACAATATTTCAGGTACGAGGGTGTTGAAAGTAAGTTCCTGGGGATACGGATGTCTAAAATATTTGAACTCGCCAAACAATATGTTCAGATGCCCCTGGATGAGATTAAAAAATTACTTCACAGTGAGTTTTATGAAATCCGTATGGGCGCGGTAAGTATAATGGATTTCCAGGCCAGGGACAAAAAAATAACTCCAGCCAAAAGAAAAGCTCTTTTTGATCTCTATATTTCCAACCATCGCCACATCAATAACTGGGATATGGTAGACAGGAGTGCGCCATATGTTGTTGGCGGCTACTTAAACGATAAGCCCAGAAAATTGCTTTACAAACTCGCTAAGTCAAAAAACGTATGGGAAAGGAGAACTGCAATAGTTTCTACCTACTTTTTTATCCGGCAAAATGACCTGGATGATACTTTCAAAATCGCGGAAATACTTATCAATGATCAACACGATCTTATTCAAAAAGCAGTTGGAAGCTGGATCAGGGAAGCAGGCAAAAAGGATAACCGGATGCTTGTAGCATTCCTGGATAAACATGCCGCTAATATGCCGAGAACTACACTCAGGTATGCTATCGAAAAAATCGACAAGAAGTTGAGAGATCATTATCTTAAAGCGGGAAAAGAAACTGAATAACTAGGACCTTTTCCTGTAACTGAATACCGCCCATGTGTTCATCACTACAGCGAAGACAGCAATGATGCCAAGGTGCCGGGATATATCAGACAATGAACTGCCTTTCAGGAAAACCATCCGCATTACTTCAATGAAATAAGAAACGGGATTTACAGCAGCTATAT
>DATGXN010000401.1:0-7884 GCA_035298945.1 Chitinophagaceae bacterium
AGGTGTGAAAAGTGATTTCCTCCCCTTCTATGCCCTCAAGACTGTTGAAGGTTCTGATAAAGCCAAACTGGAAGGTGATGGTGTTCAGGCTTCCACACAGGATTATGACGATCGTGGACGTCCTGCGATCAAGATGATCATGACCAAACAGGGAGAGCGTATCTGGGGTCAGATGACTACTGATAACGTAGGCAAGCCTATTGCCATCGTGTTGGATAATATAGTTTACTCTGCTCCTAATGTGATCAACCCGATCACTTCAGGTACTTCTGAGATCAGCGGTAACTTCACTATTGAAGAAGCCCAGGATCTTGCTAATATCCTCCAGTCTGGTAAACTGCCCGCTCCTGCCAAGATCGTACAGGAACAAGTGGTTGGTCCTACCCTTGGTGCAGAAGCCGTTAAAGGTGGTTCACTGGCATTCGGTATTTCATTCCTCGTGATCTTCGCCCTGATGCTGGTATACTATAATACAGCGGGATGGGTAGCTAACATGGCTTTGATACTTAACCTGATATTTACTGTGGGTGTTTTGAGTGCCCTTGGCGCTACGTTGACGGCTCCTGGTATCGCAGGTCTGGTACTCACCATTGGTATGGCCGTAGATACCAACGTTATCATCTTTGAGCGGATCAAGGATGAGTTGACCAAAGGAAAAAGTTACCAGCTGGCCATCTCCGAAGGTTATAAAAGATCATTACCACCCGTATTGGATGGTCACATTACCACTCTGTTGACAGCGCTGATCCTTTTCTATTTCGGATTGGGTCCTATCCTTGGATTTGCCACGACACAGATCCTGGGTATCCTGCTTTCTTTATTCTGCGGTATCCTGATCTCCAGGCTGATCACAGATTTCTGGACCAATAAGAACAGGCATTTTGAATACTTCACTCCTTTGTCAAGGAAGATCTTCAAACATGCCCAGTACAAATTCGTTGAGTATAGGAAAGTAGCCTATATTATTTCGGTAGTTGTACTGCTCGGCGGTGTTGCTGCATTGTTCAATGGCTTCGACCAGGGTGTTGAATACAAAGGCGGACGCAGCTATACCATCCGCTTTGACCAGGCCATGAAGAATGATGATGTCAGGGACGACCTGCAGAAAGTGTTTGGTGAGTTCCCGATCATCAAAACCGTTGGCGATAATAAGACGCTGAACATTACCACGTCTTACATGATCGACAATAACAGTAAGACGGCCGATTCTGTGGTTGAAATGGCATTGTATACTGGCCTGAAGTCAAAACTTCCTGCCAACACGAGTTATTTTGATTTCAAGAAGAATTATAAACAAAGTTCTCAATCCGTATTGCCTTCAATCTCTGATGACCTGAAGAAAGGCGCCATCAAGGCAACGATATTCGCGATCTTTGTGATCTTCTTATATATACTCCTTCGTTTCCGCGACTGGAGATATTCTACAGGTACTATCGTTGCGTTGATGCACGACGTTTTGGTCACCATTATCGTATTCTCGTTCCTGAAAGGGATCGTACCCTTCCCGCTTGAGATCGACCAGCATTTCATTGCGGCGATATTGACGGTGATCGGTTTCTCCATGAACGATACGGTGATCGTGTTCGACAGGATCCGCGAGAACAGTCATATTATGACTGGTGCTTCCAGGACTGAGATCGTAAACAGGTCGATCAACGAAACCCTGAGCCGTACGATCATGACCTCTCTTACCGTGTTCCTGACCCTGTTGATCCTCTTCATCTTTGGTGGTGAGGTTACACGTGGTTTTGCTTTTGCGATGTTGATAGGTGTGATCACAGGTACTTACTCTTCAATATTCGTAGCAGCTCCTATCCTGGTTGACCTGGCGAAAGACAGGCCCTTGGGAACAAAAGCAGATGAAGCAAAGAAAGTAGTGAAGAAGAAAACTGAGGCGGCGAAGGCATAGAATAAGTCAAAAAATTGACTTCAAGATAAAAGGGGCAGATCATCAGATCGCCCCTTTTTTTTACTTTTTACTTTTGAATTTTACTTAAACCGCGAAAC
Organism: Chitinophagaceae bacterium; assembly: GCA_035298945.1. Classification (GTDB taxonomy): domain Bacteria; phylum Bacteroidota; class Bacteroidia; order Chitinophagales; family Chitinophagaceae; genus Pollutibacter. The sequence continues at coordinate 2,008 of DATGXN010000401.1, forward strand.
TACTCCCACAACCACAGGTCTTCGATGCATTGGGATTGGTGAACACGAATCCCCTGGCCTCAAGTCCGGTGGGCCAGTCGATCTCCATACCCATCAGGTAAAGGCCATGGGCAGGTTTCATTACACAGGGTATGTCCTCTATCGTGAAATGTTCATCATCGGGCTGGGCCTGATCGAAAGCCAGGATATAGCTCATACCTGAACAGCCTCCCCCTTTGACGCCTACCCTGAGCACCTGGCCCTGGTCAAACCCATCTTCTGCCATCAGCTTCCGGAGTTCATTTACCGCGTTGGCAGTGAACACTACAGGCGTTGTAATTACGTTATCCATAAAAGCAAAATTAAAACAAAAAACAAGAAGCTTTGATAAGGCTTATTTTTGTTTAACAACCCATTCTATGACGAACGAGAAACTTGTACTCTACGGTGGCATTATCTCCATCATCCTTGTTGTGGCTCTTTATCTCATTTACTGGTACAGGGAAAAAAGATCGCTGGGGTCGCCTCAGCAGCCGGTAATGAACAATAGCCTTAATTTAAGGCTGCAGGCCTACGAAAGGCTTGTATTGCTGGCGGAAAGGATCGCCCTTCCCAGCCTGATCACCAGGGTTCCCCCGGGAGATCTGGACATACGTACCATGCAGGCTGTACTGGTAGACCAGATCAAGACGGAATTCGACTATAACCTCAGTCAGCAGATCTATGTTGCTCCCCAGGCATGGCAGGCGGTGACCAACCTGAAAGAACAGAATATTTTCATCATCAACCAGGTGGCACAGACCCTACCTGCAGATGCAAGGGGCGCTGACCTCAGCAAGCGGATCATTGAACTGCTTAACTCCGACCCTAAAGTATCACTACACCCCGTTGTACTCGAAGCCCTGAATTTTGAAGCAAGGAAATTGCTTTAATAAAGTCAAAAGGACTTTTGACTTCATAAATATCTTGTTATGGAAAAGAAACTAACTGATTCAGGCATTGAGATAAAACCAGTTTATTCAACTGCGGATACCCAGCCCATGTCTGAACTTCCCGGGGCATTTCCGTATACAAGAGGCGTGCAACCGGATATGTATCGTGGTAAACTCTGGACCATGCGGCAGTATGCTGGATTTTCCACTGCCGAGGAAAGCAATAAACGTTACCGCTACCTGCTCTCACAAGGCGTGATGGGGCTCAGCGTGGCATTTGATCTTCCTACACAGATCGGATACGACAGTGACCATCCCCTCGCCGATGGTGAAGTAGGCAAAGTAGGTGTGGCCATAGATTCGCTGGACGATATGCGTATTCTTTTCCGGGATATCAAACTGGAAGACGTTTCCACCTCCATGACTATCAATGCCACGGGATTTATCTTACTTGCTTTTTATGTTGCACTGGCCAAAGAACAGGGTGCAGATCTTAAAAAGATCAATGGTACCATACAGAACGATATCCTGAAGGAATATGCGGCCAGGGGAACTTATATATATCCTCCCAAACCTTCCATGCGCATCATCACTGATATTTTTGAATGGTGCGGCAGGGAAGTGCCAAAATGGAATACCATTTCCATTTCAGGTTATCATATCAGGGAAGCAGGAAGTACGGCAGCCCAGGAAATAGCATTCACCCTTGCTAACGGTAAAGCCTACGTGCAGGCTGCACTCAATAAAGGCCTTGATATAGATGTGTTCGGAAAAAGACTTTCCTTCTTCTTCAATGCCCATAACAATCTGTTTGAAGAGGTTGCGAAATTCAGGGCGGCCAGGAGAATGTGGGCCGGTATTATGAAAGACCTGGGGGCCAAGGATCCCAAAGCCATGATGCTGCGGTTCCATACACAGACCGGAGGAAGCACACTTACAGCGCAACAACCATTGAATAATATTGCACGCGTCACTATTCAATCCGTTGCAGCTGTGCTGGGCGGTACGCAATCCCTGCATACCAATGGCTACGATGAAGCATTGAGTCTGCCCACGGAAGAAGCTGCCAGGATCGCACTGCGCACCCAGCAGGTAGTTGCTTTTGAAAGTGGTATCGCGGATACTGCCGACCCTCTTGCAGGTTCTTATTTTGTTGAATCACTCACAAATGAAATAGAGAAGAAAGCGAAGGAGGTCATTGACCAAATCGATGCCATGGGCGGCAGTGTGGAAGCCATCGAAAATGGCTATATGCAGGAACAGATCGCAAGAAGCGCCTATGCGTACCAGAGAGCGATTGAATCTGGCGAGAAGATCATTGTTGGGGTGAATAAATTCACCATTGACCAGGCAGAACATATCCCCGTATTTAGGATCGACGGGAGCATACAACAAACACAGATCAATAAACTAGCCGCATTCAAAAAGAACAGGGATCAGGCCAGGGTTTCCCAATGCCTTGAAGCCATAAAAAATGCTGCTGTTGATGGCACCAACCTCATGCCGCTGGTGGTGACCGCTGTAGAAGCGCATTGCACGCTGGGCGAGATATCTGATGTGCTGCGATCAGTTTTTGGAGAACACCGTTAGCTAAAACAGGTTGCAGGTTACAGGTGGCAGGTTGCAGAAAGTCAAATCGTGCTCACCGCTCACTGCTCACTGCTTACTGCTATTGATCCATTTTGCCAATTCTACCACATGAAACAACAACGCGGCGCCTCCAAAACAGATCGAAAGTTCAATTATTGAAAGCGGGTGTGTATGAAATACCTTATTGCCTGCAGGCAGGTAAATCACGGCCATTTGCAGCACTACGGTCAATGTAACGGCGCCGAGCAGGGGCAGGTTGGAGAACAGTCCCAGTTTAAAAAGAAAATCTTTTTCACTTCTGATCGAGAGCACCTGGGCAAGCTGCGCCAGTGATAAAACCGTAAACACCATGGTTTGCCAATTGGGATTGTTTTCATTGATGGCCCAGGCCTGTATGCCCAGGGTGATGGCAGCCATCAGTATGCCCACCCATACGATATGCATACCAATGCCTTGCGCAAAAAGACTTTCTCCGGAAGGCCGGGGTGGACGGTTCATTACATTAGCCTCAGCTTTTTCACTGGCCAATGCCAATCCGGGTAATCCATCAGTCACCAGGTTGATCCATAAAATATGTATAGCCAATAACGGCATTGGCAAACCAAGCAGTGGCGCCATGAAAATGGTCCAGATCTCCGCACTGTTACAGGTCATGATGTACTTAATGAACTTCCGGATATTATCATAGATCCTCCGCCCCTCTTTTACTGCATTCACGATGGTTGCGAAATTATCGTCCAGCAGGATCATGTCAGACGATTCCTTACTCACATCCGTACCATTGATCCCCATCGCAACTCCAATATCTGCTGCTTTCAGTGAAGGTGCATCGTTCACACCATCGCCCGTCATTAAAATAAAATGACCCCTGCCCTGAAGTCCGCGGACTATTTTAAGCTTCTGCTCAGGAGATACTCTCGAATACACAGCGATCCTTTCCACTTTTTCTGCAAATTCAACATCGCTCATATTCTTCAGTTCCACACCTGTGATGGCGAGGTCATGTTCGCCCAGGATACCGATCTCCCTTGCGATCGCTTTGGCCGTAGCAGGATGATCACCGGTGATCATAACAGGTTTAATACCTGCCATTCTGCATTCCTGTATAGCTGATTTCACTTCTTCCCTTGGAGGGTCGATCATGGCCGTCATGCCTGCCAGTGTCAGGTCTGATTCAAGTTCTTCGTAATTGATCTCAAGTGGTAACCGATCAATTAATTTATATCCAAAAGCAAGTACCCGCATGCCTTTCTCCGCCCATCCATTGTTGATCAGTTCGGCTTCGGCAACATCATTATCATCAGACAATTTTTCTGCAATTGATTCCAGTGCACCTTTGGAGAGCACAAGAAATGTATCACCATATTCATGGACCGTGGTCATGCATTTCCTGTCTGAATCAAAAGGCAGTTCCGCAACCCTGGGAAGACGCGTGATGATCTCCTGGGTGCGTTCACCTAACTCGGCCTCTGCTTTTTCAAACAGTGCCACTTCAGTAGGATCACCCAGCATACTGCCATCCGGATCTTTTTTCACATCATGGTTCAATACCAGCGCTGCCATCAGGGGTGTAATGTTCAGTTCGCCTTTCTGGAAAGGGAATTCAAATACCTCCACCACTTTCATCCTGTTCAGTGTAAGCGTCCCCGTTTTATCAGAACATATATAAGAGATAGAGCCCAGTGTTTCTACAGCAGGTAGTTTTCTGATCAACGCTTTATTCAGCATCAGCCTTTTGGCCCCGGCAGCAAGAGCAATATTGATCAATGCAGGAAGTGCTTCCGGTATGGCAGCGACAGCCAGACTGATCGAGATCAGCAACATTCGAAGAGGTTCTTCACCCCGCAGTAAACCGATAAGGAATAACAACAGGCAGATCCCGAGAATGATGTAGGATAACTTCTTTCCAAAATCACTCATTCTTTTTTTCAAAGGGGTATCCATCTCATCTTCCTGCAGCATTTTCGCGATCCGTCCGATCTCGGTGTCCATGCCCGTGGCCACCACCAGGCCCTCGCCACGGCCGTTCACCACCAGTGAACTTTTATAACCCAGGTTGATGCGGTCTCCTATCGGCAGATCTTCATCTTCCAGTTCACCTGTGATCTTGTGTACAGGTACTGATTCACCCGTCAATGCTGATTCGTTCACCTGTAAATTATGAGCTTCGATGATGCGCACATCAGCAGGAATGATATTGCCGGCATCCAGCTGAACAATATCTCCTGGTACAAGTTCTGTGGAAGGAATATGAAGGTGCTGCCCGCGCCTGATCACATTGGCCTGCACGGTTGCCATCTTCTTCAATGCCTCCATGGCTTTTTCAGCTTTATACTCCTGTATAAACCCAATAATGGCATTGAGAAAAACGATCACCAGAATGATGATGGTATCAGTGATGTCGCCGATGGATCCCGAGATGATAGCGGCGAGGATCAGCACAATGATCATGAAGTCTTTGAACTGGGCAAGAAAGATCTTCCAGGCTGGTTTCTTTTTCTTTTCTTCTAAAGCGTTGGGGCCGAATTTAGTTTGCCTGAGCGCCACTTCATCAGGTGAGAGCCCGTCGCGGGCACTGTCGGCCCTGAGCAATGCGTTCTCGATCGAAGTCTGGTGCCACATAGTGATCGTTTGGAATGAACGATACTTAAAGTTAACCATTCTGGCAGGCCCGAAACATGCCCTATATCATCCCCTGATCAATGCTTGCCTTTAAGCATACATCTCTTCACGCATGAATTTCACACGATCATCTTCCAGGTATTCATCAAAGGTCATCAACTTGTCAATAATACCCTTAGGCGTCAGCTCAATGATCCTGTTTGCTGTGGTATGCATGAAAGTATGATCATGCGATGTCAGCAGCACAATGCCTTTATAGTCGATACACTGTTCGTTGAAGGCCTGTATGCTTTCAAGGTCAAGATGGTTCGTTGGCTGGTCAAGTATGATGCAATTGGGATTCTGCAGCATCATGCGGCTGATCATGCATCTCACTTTTTCACCTCCACTCAGCACATTGGTTTTCTTGCCAATATCATCACCACTGAACAGCATCTTACCCAGGAACCCGCGCAGGAAGGGTTCATCCGCATCAGTTACATGGGCGGGCACAAACTGCCTCAGCCATTCGAGTAAAGTCAGTCCCTCAGTGAAAAACTCATTGTGTTCAACAGGAAGATAGGCTTTGCTCACTGTGGTACCCCACTCGAATTTTCCGCCATCTGCCTGGCCCAGGCCATTGATGATATCGAAGAACTGGGTAACAGCAAGCGGGTCACGACTTACAAATGCGATCTTATCGCCTTTGTTCACACTGAAACTGATCTTGTCAAACAGCTTTCTTCCGTCAACAGATTTGCTTAAGTTCTCAATA
>DATGXN010000402.1:0-1942 GCA_035298945.1 Chitinophagaceae bacterium
TGATGGTACTTACGCAGGTCTTACAATGTCTAATTTCCCAGTTGTTTCTCCGGATGGACTTTATCTCTATTTTATTGGGATTGATGATTTGACTGACTCCCAGAGTATTTATAAAGTATCTGTAGCAGGAGGAAATCCAGAGAAGCTTATTACTGTATTTACCGGTGCAACTCAAATGGTTGCCAACCTGGCTTTTGTTAAGGAGTGATTGCTTTTGATTTTAATCGGACAATGCAGCAGAACCCTGTTCCGCTGCATTGTTCACCCACTAAACTAGTTGGTGATTTTGGTCACCTTAAAAGGCCGGGAGTATTTGGACATTTGCAGTCTAAAACAAGAAAACTCCTATGTTATTTCAGCACATCTACGACAAGTCTCTGGCCCAGGCGAGCTATCTGATCGGTTGTCAAAAAGCCGGTGTTGCGGCAGTGATCGACCCCAAGCGCGACGTTGATACTTATATTGATATCGCGAACCAGAATGGTATGAAGATCACCCATGTGATGGAAACGCATATACATGCCGATTTTCTTTCAGGCTCACGCGAGCTGGCCGAACTCACGGGCGCAAAATTGTATCTCTCTGATGAAGGCGGTGAAGGTTGGGAATATGAATTTCCCCACGAAGGCGTAAAAGATGGCGACAGCTTCATGGTGGGAAACCTGAAGTTTGAAGTAATGCATACGCCAGGTCATACCCCTGAAAGTATCAGCTTTCTGCTGACTGATACACCTGCAAGCCCTGAGCCCGTCATGTTCTTCACCGGCGACTTTGTTTTCGTTGGAGATATTGGCCGTCCAGATCTGCTGGAAAAAGCAGCAGGCATGAAAGGCACACAGGATGTTGGCGCGCACCAGATGTATAAATCCATTACCAGGTTCAGCAAATTGCCCGACTATATCCAGGTATGGCCCGGCCATGGTGCAGGTTCTGCTTGTGGTAAAGCACTGGGTGCTGTTCCGAGTTCAACAGTAGGGTATGAAAAGATCCGCAACTGGGCTTTCAGATTCTCGCAAGCCAATGATGAGAAGGGCTTTGTGAACTTCCTGCTGGAAGACCAACCTGAGCCTCCGAAGTACTTCGCCATGATGAAGAAGTTGAACAAGGTGAATCGCCCACTTCTTACCGAAGTGCCATCGTTGAAGAAACTTAGCGGCCTCGATCTTGGGGAATCCATCGAAAGAGGTATTAAGATCATTGATACACGCAACAAAACTGAATTTGCCAAAGGTTATATTCCTGGCAGCATCAATATCCAGGGAAATAATTCATTTGCAACCTGGGCAGGATGGTACCTGAATTATGAAGAACCATTCATCCTTCTCGCTGATGAACAGCAGTTGGACGATCTTACACGCAAGCTGATGCGGATAGGTCTTGATAATGTAATGGGATATATCCCTTCAACAGAATCTTATACCAGTCATGGTGGTAAGCTTGACAAGGTGAATAACATTAACATCGAAGAACTGAAAAAAATGAAGGCGGGAGGTGCCCAGCTTATTGATCTTCGGGGAGCGGCTGAATATAAAGCAGGTCATATCGAAGGCGCAGAAAATGTTTTTGTTGGCACCCTGTTAAGCAATCTTGATAAAGTAAGCAGAGATAAAAATGTGGTGGTATTCTGCCAGGGCGGAGACCGCGCAACCATTGGATATTCCTTACTTGCAAGTAAAGGGTATAAAAATATCAGTAACTATTCACCCAGCATGAATGAGTGGATAGCCGAGGGTAATCAAATTGTGCATTAATCTTAAAACAACAACAATGAGTTTCTTTTCAAAATTATTCCATTCTGCACCGCCGGTTGACTATGCTGAATTGGTGAAAAATGGAGCCATCATAGTAGATGTGCGAACGCCGGGTGAATTTGCGCAGGGCCATATCAAGGGTTCTGTGAACATACCTCTGGATACCATCAGGAACAGGGTGTCAGAGCTTA
>DATGXN010000403.1:0-3306 GCA_035298945.1 Chitinophagaceae bacterium
TTTAACTACACTTTTCACATTACTGAATGTACTGAACCCATGTTCACCATGATACTGGCCTATACCACTGGTACCCACTCCGCCAAATGGCAGGTCGGGATTGCCAAGATGTATCAGTGTATTATTGATACAGCCACCGCCGTACCTGATATTTTCAATAAAGAAATCCGCCGTTTTGTTATTGGATGTAAATACATAGAGTGCCAGTGGATATGGATTTTTTTTGACCCAGTCCAGCACGTCCTTTTTTTCCCGATAACTGATGATGGGTAATACGGGGCCAAAGATCTCCTCTTTCATGATGGGAGAATCAGGGTCTACATCATCGATCAAAGTGGGAGCGATATACCGGTCGGCAGCATTGACCTGTCCTCCGAAAATGATCTTCCCGTTATTCAGATATCGAATTACGGTATTATACCTCCTGTCACTGATCATGCGTGCAAAGTCAGGACTTTTACTTGCATCATCTCCATACATTTCTTTAATGGTGCTCTTCAGTGTCTGGATAAATTTATCTTTTACATCTTCATGTACCAGTAGATAATCGGGGGCCACACAGGTTTGTCCTGCGTTCAGGAATTTGCCCCAGGCGATCTTCTTTGCAGCGAACCTGATATCAACTTCCTTGTCTACTATACAGGGCGATTTGCCACCTAATTCAAGTGTAACAGGACTGAGATGCCTGGCCGCCATCTGCATGATCTTGCTGCCTACATTCACTGAACCCGTGAAAAAAACATGATCGAAACGGTAATTATTCAACAGTTCATTACCTACTGCTTCTCCGTCCCCATTGACCACAGCGATATATTCTTCATCAAAATTTTCCCTGATCATATCCGTGATCACTGCCGCAACATTGGCAGAAATTTCTGATGGTTTCAGGACCACGGTATTCCCGGCAGCGATGGAAGAGATCAGGGGCCGGAACATCAGCAGGAAGGGATAATTCCAGGGGCTGATGATCAGTGTTACGCCAAGGGGATCTGCATAGGTCCAACTGGTGCTGGGCAGAAAAGGCAATGGCGTATTGACTTTCTCGGGCCTCATCCAGTTACGAAGATCCCGGAGTGTATGTCTTAACTCGGTAAGCAAGGGACCGATCTCGGTTCCGAAGGATTCAAAAGCTGCTTTCGAAAAGTCCCGGGCCAGGGCATCGATGATCCTCTGGTCATAGGCTTTCACGGCTTTTTGTATCTTCTTCAATTGTTCTTTACGGAAAGCGTAGCTCCGGGTAGCACCTGAAGCAAAAAACTCCTGCTGTTTCCTGTAAATACGACCGATCTCAAGGGACAGATCCTGTTGGTCTGCTCTCAAACTTCCCTTTTGTTCAAGCACTGTATCCATCACAATTATCTATTAATGTTTACCTTGTCAAGCTAATCAATATCTACCTTAAAGCTACGAATCTCCGCTGCAATGTATACAGATGAATATTTTATGAAGATGGCCCTTAAAGAAGCTGCTACGGCTTTTGAAGAAGATGAAGTACCGGTGGGCGCGGTGGTGGTGGTGAATGAAAAGATCATATCAAGGGGATATAATATGGTGGAAAAACTCAAGGATCCCACCGCGCATGCCGAGATGATCGCACTGACATCAGCATTCAACCATCTCGGCGCCAAATACCTGCCCGAAGCCACTTTATTTGTTACTGTTGAGCCCTGCCTGATGTGTGCCGGGGCGATATACTGGAGCAAGATTGGTCGTGTGGTTTGGGGAGCTGATGACGAAAAAAACGGCCATCGGAAAACAACAGGATCTGCTTTCCCATTCCACCCTAAGACAACGGTAACCAAAGGCGTGCTGGCCGATGAATCGGCCTGGCTGATGAAAGAGTTTTTTCGTAAAAAAAGGTAAAATGGCGAGAGAAAAAATCACCTGCCAGAATCCTAATACGGGCTCGTCAATGAATATTGACCGGGATATTTATGATCTCTTTCACGAAGCGATCTCAACGGCTTTAGGGGCTGGCGAAACGCTCACATATACAGAGATCGTTGATATGGTAAAGAAGCACCTGAAAAAGACAAGGGCCTCATTCTCCGGCTCTGTGAGTTGGTACTGTGTGACGGTGAAAAATGACATGCAAAGCAGGGGACAATTGGATGTTGTTACGAAACAGGGAAAGAAACTGCATAAACTTAATAAGCCATAACAATGGTTCAACCAATTGCCGTTAATTTTGTTTAATCATTACGCTGAAGGGCACACGAATTGTGGAACTTAAGCTGATCTTTTTAAATTTTAAAATACTATTACTATGTCATTCACATTAGCACCCCTGCCTTATTCCCATGATGCACTCGAGCCGCATATTGACACCACTACCATGCAGATCCACCACGGCAAGCATCACCAGGCATATGTAGACAACCTGAACAAAGCCATAGCCGGTACGCCTAATGAGAACAAAACAATTGAAGAACTGGTAGCCAATGCAGGTTCTATTTCACCGGCAGTGAGGAATAACGGTGGCGGTCACTGGAATCACACCTTTTTCTGGGAAAGCCTGGCTCCAAATGCAGGAGGCGCGCCAACTGGAGCTTTAGCTGATGCCATCAACCAGGCATTTGGTTCTTTGGACGGGCTGAAGGAAAAAATGAACAATGCAGGAATGACCCGTTTCGGTAGCGGCTGGGCATGGCTGATCAAAGGAGCCGATGGCAAACTGGCAGTAACCAGCACGCCCAACCAGGATAATCCGCTTATGGATGTTGCCGAAGTTAAAGGCACGCCCCTGTTAGGTGTTGATGTATGGGAACATGCTTATTATCTTAAATACCAGAACCGTCGCGCAGAATACCTGAATGCGTTTTGGAATGTTGTGAACTGGAACAAAGTAGCGAGCAGGTTTTAGATAGAGAGTTAGTAAAATAGAGAATTAGGGAGCATTCCTATTGCAGTATTTTGCAAAAAGAATGCTCCCTTTCTTTCTATTTCACTATCTAACAATCTTATGGAACCGGATCATATCCGCTTCCGCCCCAGGGATGACAGCTCGAGATGCGTTTGACAGACAACCATCCTCCTTTAAAAAGCCCGTGTTTCTTTAATGCCTGAATGGTGTATTCAGAGCAGGTGGGCGTATACCTGCACTTGGGTCCAAGCATAGGCGAAATGACCCATTGATAGATCTTCACCAGGAGTATGAATGGCAGGCTAAGTATGCGAAGGATCTGTTTCATTGATCAGGGATGAAAGTCTTGCAATGGCCGATCCGGTTTTCTCATAGATCAGCTTGAAATCTGGCAGTTCGCGGCCGGTATAAATAATAAAAACCTTCAGGGATTGGCCGGTTTG
>DATGXN010000404.1:0-3787 GCA_035298945.1 Chitinophagaceae bacterium
CTCATCTCCAATCCCGACTTACTAACGGCAACGGGTACTGCCAAACTTGGAGTGGTGGTGAACCACTCCGGAGCCTGCTCTGCATCTGCATATCCGCGGATCTTCGCAAGTGGTTTTAATCCCAGCTCTTTTAACTTTTCACCACTCACCAACACTAAAGCAGCGGCTCCATCATTCATCGTGGAAGCATTCGCTGCAGTCACCGTTCCGTCTTTTGTAAAAGCCGGTCTCAAAGATGGGATCTTATCAAACTTCACATTCCAGGGTTCTTCATCCCTGGATACAAGTACAGGTTCACCTTTTTTTGATGGTATTGATACTGTTATAACTTCCTGTTCAAATTTTCCTTCATTCCAGGCTTTCTGGGACCGAGTGTAACTCTCGATGGCAAAAGCATCCTGGTCTTCCCGGCTGATCCCGCATTCCCTGGCGCAAAGTTCAGCCGCCATACCCATCGCCTGCCCATCATATACATCGGTCAACCCGTCTTTCGCCAGCCCATCGATCAGGGTTGCATTCCCGTATTTATTACCCCATCTTAAACTATCTGCGTAAAATGGTACATTGCTCATGCTTTCCATACCCCCCACAACAACAATATCCCTGTCGCCCAAAAGTATCGACTGTGCACCCTGTGCAATCGCCTTCATGCCGCTGGCGCAGACCTTATTTACCGTAGTGCACGAAACATGATCCGGAAGCCCGGCTTTTTTTGAAGCCTGCCTGGCAGGAGCCTGCCCAAGATTGGCCTGCAATACTGAGCCCATCAATACCTCTTCCACCTGCTCTGGCTTTATGCCCGCCTTTTCCACGGCCGCTTTGATCGCTAATGCTCCCAGCTCTGTCGCTGAAAGATCTTTCAAAACCCCGCCAAAACTTCCCAAAGGCGTACGAACAGCAGATACGATATATACTTCTTTCATAATGCGCAAAGTTAAGCCGGAAAACGATCAATCGATATAGAGCACAGCCGCAGAATACGGACCTATCTCCTGAGGTATGGAAGATGTACTCCGGATCCGGTTATTCAAAATATAGGCCTTCCACTTGCCCGAAGGCAGATCCAAACGCCTGCTTTCTCCACTGCCATTAAATGCCACATAGATCTTCTTCCAACTGTCGCCTACAGCAGCGCCATCAATCGTATAACTCACCAATTGGTGGGAAGATGAACGGAACTTTATACCCTGTGCAAGTTCCCTGGCGTTGGTCATCCTGAATGCAGGATGTGACTTCCGCATTTCGATCAAACCCTTGGTATATTCAAATACATCATGGTTTTTTTTCTTCAGCCCCCAATCAATCGCATTGATACTGTCGGGCGAATTGTAAGAGTTCTCCACCCCTTTTTTGCTGCGAAGAAATTCTGTTCCTGCATGCAGAAACGATATACCCTGCGAGGTCAATACAATACTCAAAGCCAGTTTGTGCATATTCCTGCGCTCGGCCTCGGTGGCCGCCGCATTTGAAATAGCGAGTTTATCCCAAAGCACATGATTATCGTGGCACTCGCAATAGGTAACAATTTGCCCGGGACTGGTGGCATAGGGCTGTTTTGTTCCACTCAATTGCGGATGCTTGGTGGATGCCACGATCCCGAATTTGATCATTTCCTCAATCCCTTTTTTCCCGGAAATAAATCCACTGTCTTTATGCTCGAAAACCGAGCCCTTTATGGCATCCCTGATGTCATCACTGAACACTGCCACTCCATCCAACTTTGAAACATTTGTTTTGATCGCCCTTTTGTTCTCCGGAAGCGGACTGGCCCCAGCTGTCCATCCTTCACCATATAATAAAATGTCGGGTTTGATCATCTTCAACTGCGAAGAAACCTGGTTCATGGTTTCAATATCATGGATGCCCATCAGGTCAAACCGGAAACCATCCACATGGTATTCACTCACCCAATATCTTAACGATTCCAGAATGAATTTCCTCATCATGGGCCGGTCACTGGCCGTTTCATTCCCGCAGGCAGAGGCATTTGAAAAACCTCCTTTTTTGTCTTGCCGGTAATAATATCCCGGTACAAGTTGATTGAACCAGGATTCTTCGGTCAGCATTGTATGGTTGTACACCACGTCCATCACCACCCTGATCCCGTTTTCATGGAGTGTTTTAATCAATTGCTTGAATTCCCTGATCCTGGTATATCCATCCGTCGCATTGGTGGAATAAGACCCCTCCGGTACATTATAATTCAATGGTTCATAACCCCAGTTATACTGAGCCTTACCTGGCCTGGTTTCATCGATGGAATAAAAATCAAAGCTGGGCAACAAATGAACATGCGTGATACCGAGTTCCTTTAAATGATCCAGTCCTGTTGAGAATCCTTCACTGGATTTTGTTCCCTTCTCTGCTAACCCAATAAACTTTCCTTTTTCACTGATACCTGAACTGGCATCAATACTCGCATCCCTTATATGGAGTTCGTAGATCACTGCATCTGTTGGATGCCGGAATGCAGGACTTTTATCTTTCGCCCACCCCTGCGGATCGCTTTGCGAAAGATCGCCCACCATGGCCCTCCTTCCATTCACGCCCACAATTTTTGCATAAGGATCAGGCACTTCATTTTTCCAACTACCGTTCATGTATACACGAAATGTGTAGAATTTACCTGCGTAGTCGCCATGGAGTTCTTCCACCCAGGTACCATCACCCGACTTCAACATATCAATTCGCTCCAAAGGCTCACCACCCAATGCATCTGCATACATACTCAACTGAACTTTTTCTGCTACGGGAGACCAGATCCTGAATTTGGAAGACCTGGCAGAATAGGTCAATCCCAGATCCTGGCCCAGGTAGACCGGGTAGTTCATGTAATCTGGTATCTGGGATATGCTTCGCATAGAGACGCAGAGGGTAACACAGAGACACAGAATTAACCTGCATCGCTTATTAAAAAATAAATATACCATTATGGAAAGATAAAAACTTCTCAGTCCCTCTCTGCGTCTCCGCGTTCCACTCTGCGTCTCCGCGTTCCCCTCTGTGTCTCCGTGTCCCCCTCCGTGTCTCCGTGTCATTCCGGTGCCAGTTGCCAATGCTCCGGAGACCGCCATAGCGCAGACAGCATCAACTCACGCATAAAGAAAAACTCTTTCGGGATCTTATCGAACATTTTTGAGAATAACTCTTCATGGGTGAGGATCTCTTTTTTCCAGGCCTCTCTGTCCACATCCATCAATACATCATATTGTTCCCTGGGGAAATCAAGTCCCTCCCAATCTATATCTTCATATTTTGGCATCCATCCGATCGGACTTTCAATGGCCGATACTTCTCCCCTCACTCTTTGAACGATCCATTTAAGGATACGCATATTCTGGCCAAAACCCGGCCATAAGAAATTCCCCTGCTCATCTTTCCTGAACCAGTTCACACCAAATATCCGAGTGGGATTGCGAAGATTCCTTCCGAACTGCAACCAGTGATTGAAATAATCACCCATGTGGTAACCACAGAATGGAAGCATGGCAAACGGATCACGACGAACCTTGCCAATTTCTCCAAACGCAGCGGCTGTCATCTCAGATCCCAATGTAGCTCCAAGGTAGACGCCATAACTCCAGTTGAACGACTGATATAATAATGGTACTACCGTACTTCTCCGGCCACCAAAAATAAATGCATGAATAGGAACACCTTCCGGATCTTCCCAATTGGGATCAATGCTGGGGCATTGCGAAGCCGGGGCAGTAAATCTCGCATTGGGATGCGCCACCGGTTTCCCTGAAGCCGGGTCATGCACTTGTCCCTGCCAGTTGACTACACC